>JAHZBS010000047.1:0-3067 GCA_019423265.1 Clostridiales bacterium | reverse complement strand
GCCGCTCACCTCGGCTTACCCTTATTCAAATTTCTGCCGCTCTCCCTTCGGTTGCACCTTCCCGCGTTTGTGGCTTTCGATTGAATACTCTTCCTTCCGCCGCTAAATCTTGCCATGAGGGATGGAGTGCCACTCCCCTCGGCTTACCCTTATTCAAATTTCTGCCGCTCTCCCTTCGGTTGCACCTTCCCGCGTTTGTGGCTTTCGATTGAATACTCTTCCTTCCGCCGCTAAATCTTGCCATGAGGGATGGAGTGCCACTCCCCTCGGCTTACCCTTATTCAAATTTCTGCCGCTCTCCCTTCGGTTGCACCCTTTCACGTTCATGGCTTTCGATTGAATACTCTTCCTTCCGCTGCTAAATCTTGACACAATGGATGGAGTGCTCATCCATAACAGAATGCCCTACAAAATATGTCTTGTCAAAATCCGGCTTTATAAGTCGCGTTATAGATTTTTATAAAGTCTTCGACTAATTGAGAGAAATGATAAAACATGGCTTTCCTTTTCATTTAAGGAATCAGCAAAGTAATATGCTATCACGAACTTGTTTTGAAGTTTTAAGCTCATTATAATGAAAAAATTTGACCTCTTGCTGATAAAAAATAAGGCCAACAGGCAAAGCAAAAAGATTCGGTGAAGTGAAAAGTTAACGTCTACTTCCAAAGACTCCGGCGGGAAAGTTGTAGTTACTGTTACAGAATAAAGATTATCAAAGGGAAACACCAAGCAAAAGTGGAAATCACGGTTACAGCCGAAAACACAGGCGATGAGAAGCGTTGGAAAAAGGCTAATTTTTGGGCGCATGTCATCGTGCGGAATGTAGACACTTTTTTGAGTGTAGGACTAATTTCCACCTAGATTGAGCTTGCTTCATTTCCCAGCAGATGCCTAAAGTCTTTATGTAGTTATCTGTTTTTTAAAAGGTACGGCTTCAGTATGACGCAGTCGCTCTCAATCTTGCGGATGCCGAATGCTTGGAGCTTTTCATAAAGATCCGGATAAAGGAATGCAGTCAATTCCAGAGGGCATTTCCCGCCCAGGGATTGCACGGGCGCGGAGTTCACGTGGCTCAGCACAAGGTTGAGGGCATCCTGGTCAACCAGCCCGAAGCCACGTAGGTCCGTCTGCCTGGGGAGGATGTAGCGCAGCTCGATGTGCATGTTCTCAAGCGACCCTTTCTGTCCGGACTGCATAGGGTCACAGAAGAACACCCTGGTGCGGCGGGAACCGTCCGCATGCCCCCTTGGAAGTGGACGTTAACTTTTCACTTCACTAGCAAAAAGATTCCACCGGCGACAGCGAATCTTAATTTGACATATAATTCACGGTGTCGTATAATGTCGAATATGAGCATTTTATGTAGAGTTCTGTCGAAAGACTCGGGCGGCATCGTCATTCCGGTGCCGCAAGCTTAGCATAAGGGAGACGCATATGAAAATTGCATATTTTACGGAGACGTATCTTCCCGATATCAACGGGATCGCCACCCATATCAAAACCTTAAAGGAGGGCATGGAGCGTCTCGGACACGATGTGCTAATTGTGAAATCTGACGCTCAGGTTTCACAGCCGGAGCTGCGTGACGGCGTCCTATCCTGTCCCGCCATAACGCTTAAAAAGGTCTACGGCTACAGTCTAGCCTCCCCCGTCAGCCGCAAACGTTTCTCCATCGTAAAGGATTGGGATCCGGATGTTCTACACTTTCACAACGAATTCGGGCAAGGTTTATTCGCGCTTATGGCGGCGCGCGCGCTACATAAGCCTGTCGTTTACACCCTCCACACCATGTATGACGATTATTTGTACTATATCGCAAGGGACTGTTTCCTTCCCGTCGTTCGGCGTTTGGGCCACGGATACCTACGCTTCTTGGCAAATCGGTCCGACGTGGTAGTGGGCGCTTCCCCCAAGATCACAGATTATTTTAAGCAATTTGGGACGGAGAAGGACATCCAGATTATCCCCAACACAGTGGAACAGGCTTTTCTAGAGACAACGGAGGCGACGGCGGCGCGCGCGCAAGCCATCCGTCAGCAGTTTGGATTTACCGCCTCGGATCGGGTAGGCTGTTTTTGCGGCCGCATTGCAAAAGAAAAAAACATCGACGCCCTGTTGCGCTTCTGGAAAGCGGCAACCGCTGACGCCCCCTCCGTGAAGCTCCTGATCTTGGGCGACGGGCCTGCCCTAGAGGAATTACGGCAATTGGCCGAGGGGCTTCAGCTTTCCTCCGTAAGATTTAGCGGCAAAATCGAACATTCTCAATTGCCAGCGTATTATCAGGCATGTGATTTCTACATAACGGCGTCCTTGTCGGAGAACTACTCCATCTCCACCTTGGAAGCCCTGGCCAGCGGACTTCCCGTCGTACATCTATTAGACGCGCCCAATGAATATCAGTATCAACAGGGTTTCACGGGGTTTACTTTCGAGACGGAAGAACAGCTGCGGGATATTCTGTGGAAACTGGCCGCCCAGCCTGCGGATGAGAGATTCAGGCTGCGGCAGGCTGTACGGCAGCACACAAAGCTCCACTCCAGCGACGAGGCCATCGGCCATATGTTGGACCTATACGAAACGGCACTCATGGAGCGCTCCCCTCAAGAGCAGCGCTCTGCTGGCGTGGAAATAAAACTTAAGCAATGAGAGAGGTACATATGCAACCAAAACCAAATTTTGCAAGAGGGCTATCTTTTTATAAACTTTTTTGGGTCTTTACCATAGGCTGTGTCGCCGGTGTGCTGATTGAAAATCTCTGGTATCTCCTAGCGTTTCACCGCATAACCAATCGCGTCGGCCTCGTCTACGGTCCCTTTAACCCCATCTATGGCATGGGGGCGCTGGTTATCACCGTTGGGCTCTATTGGCTCCGCGACAAACATTGGCTGTGGATATTTTTCGGTGGCGTCGTCCTTGGCAGCGTCTTCGAGTACATATGCAGCTGGGTGCAGGAGGTGGTGTTTGGCACCGTCTCCTGGAATTACAGCCATCTGCCGCTCAACATCAACGGGCGGATCAATTTGGTCTTCTCCTTATTTTGGGGATTTGTCGCCCTTCTGTGGACACG
>JAHZBS010000046.1:8290-14221 GCA_019423265.1 Clostridiales bacterium | reverse complement strand
AATCAAAAAACGACGAACATAATTCCGGCGTCCCTCCGCCTCCATGCTGCACTATGACTAACGGATACCGTGTTTTTCCCACTGGGAGAAATAGCAAACCGTAGACTGTGACGCCCGGCATCGCCTCAATCTCCAGGCGATAAATCTCCGACTGCTCGTCCGCCGCCACCTCGATGACATTTGCCGCCGGTATCCCCCCTGTATCCTCCAGCAAGGGCCATCCCAGCATGGCCCGGTATTCCCTCCGCAGATGGGCAACGGAATGGTTGTACGCGCCAGCGGAAGACAAGTCGGGCTGAAAATAGCGGCGGCGGCGCTCATCCGCTTCCCTCCGGCGCTCCGACACAAGCCGCTTCAGCTCATCTTGCTGTTTTTCCCGAAAGGATGCCCCCGCTTCAATAGGCTCTGAATACATAGCCGCCCCTCCTATCAAGACAGTGAAATACAGCTCCCCGCCGGTATCTCGGCCAAGATGTCATCCAATTGAACCCACACGGGGATCGCAGAAGGATTTTGAATCATGCGAAGATCCGTCGAATAGATCAGCCGTTGGTAGGCGGACACATAGTCATAGATCTCCATGTTGGTCGCATACCAAATCCCCTGATCCCCGGAGACCAGGCGGAAGAAATCTTCCACCACCGGCCAATTGTCATTCTGTTCAAACTCATAGCTGTGGCCCCACAGATAGAAACACATGGGCTCTCTGTCCGGGCTCGCTTCCATAAACTTTGCTCCCAGCGCCATAAGCTCCGGATCATTGTGATGGCATGTGGCGCCCCAGCGAAGCCAATTTGGGGGCAAGTAGAATTGGTGATGGGATTCCGTCGTCCTAGAGTAGACGATTCCTGCCATAGCAAGCGCCTCCGTCACCTGGTCGGACACGGCTCCATAGGGGTACGCCATACCGCGTATCGGTCTCTGAAAAATCTCCTCCAGCGCTCTCCGGTCCTCGAGCACTTCCTGCAGCAGAGCCGGAGCTGGCAGCGCCGTCAAAAAGGGATGGTTATACCCGTGGGTCGCCACCTCCGCCAGTTGGCAAGAGTAGACTTCCCGGCAGCGCGACCGCGACAGTCTCCTGCCGATCTGGCCTTTCGGATACTGGTATCCCTCCGGCGCAAAACACCCGGCATTTAAATTGAACGTCCCCTTAATTCCATATCGCTTCATCATCTCCAGCAGCTGAATATCCTGCTCCACACCGTCGTCGTAGCTGATCGTGAGCACTTTGCCCCGCCCTCCGGGGAAGCGCAAAAACCGTCCTCGCATTTTATGTTTTCCCTCCTCATGCTTTCTGAATGAATCTGTTTTATTATAGCAAAGAATTAACCGAGATTCAACTCCATTGACAGTTTAATCGGACCATAGTATGATGTTTATATATAGAAAAGAGGCGAATGCGAATGCAAAATGATGTATTGTTGGGGATTGACGGCGGAGGAACCTATATCCGCACTGCAATCGTTGATCTCGAGGGAAATCTGCTCTCGTATGTCAAATGGACTGGCGGCGCTTTTATCCACAAAGACGCCAACGCTAAAGAAAATGTACGCCGCGCGGTGCTGCTAGCCCTTGAGAAGGCGGATCGCACTCTCAGCGATATCGTGGCAGCCACGGCGGGTGTCGCTGGATATGACAGCGAATGCGATTTGGAATGGGTTCACCAGTTGACAGATATGGATGGACTCCATTGTCTAACGCGGCATGTAAATGATGCTGTGATCGCCCATGCAGGCGCCCTGCTGTCAAAGCCAGGGATTATCGCCATTTCTGGCACCGGCTCTTCCATCTATGGCATCACGGAAACAGGACGGCATATCCGGAACTATGATTTTGGCCATTATGCCTCGTCCGCTGCCAGATTTCTTTCATATAACAGCGTGTACAAGATCATCGCAGGGGAAGCTGACTCGACGGATGCGGAATTTGTGAATCGCGTGCTGGAGTATTTTCATATACAGGACGTGGCAGCTTTGGCAAGGCAGGGTGCGGAAGGATTTATCCAGGATGGGCAGGAAAGAAATAAATTCTTTGGCGATATGGCTCCCATGGTGACAGATGCGGCTTTAGAGGGAAGCCATCTGGCCGCCGCCGTCTGTAGGCATGCCGCGGGAGAGTTGGCAACGGGAATTCGATTGGTCGGCGCCAATTTTGAATCCCCCTCCGTGTCCGTGGCATTGATCGGCAGCGTGGCAAACAGCGCCATCATGAAAGAACAGATCCTGGACGCCTTAAAACAGACATCCAATAAAGAATATCACATTGTCGATCCCCAGCTTCCCGCCGTCCTTGGCGCCATCCTCCTGTCAATGCAGCTTTATCACATCCGGATACAAGATCATATCCTGATGAATCTATATAAGAGCGCCGGTCAAATCTGGCAACCGCTTGAAGGAGGTACACAATGAAAAAAGCGATGCGATGGGCTCTCATCCTACTACTTCTCCTCTGTCTGCTCGCCCTATTTTCCGCGCTGCTCATCAGCGAGTATATCAAAACCTCGACTCGCAACCGCATTCTCTCGGCGGAATCTGCCTCTGCTGTATACTTGTCCTCGGCTGTGGCGTCAAGCCCGATGGGACCCCAACGGCCATGTTGGAAGACCGGCTGTTGCAGGCGATCCATCTCTATGAGCAGGGGGCGTCGGGAAAACTCTTGGTGAGCGGAGATCACGGCCGCGCTGATTATGATGAGGTCAATGTGATGAAGCAATTCGCCATGGACAGGGGGATTCCCTCCGAAAATGTCTTCATGGATCACGCCGGATTTTCCACCTATGAAAGTTTGTACCGCGCGCGTGACATATTTGAAGCCAAACGGGTGCTTATTGTGACGCAGGAATACCATCTATCCCGCGCTTTATACGTCGCACAGAAGTTAGGGCTGGACGCACAGGGCGTCGCGGCGGATCTTCGATCTTACGGGGGACAGACGTATCGGGAGATGCGGGAAGTTTTAGCAAGAGTCAAAGACTTTCTGTACGCGGCGATACAGCCAAAACCTACCTATCTGGGCGATCCCATTCCTGTCAGTGGAAATGGCGATATCACAAATGATATTGGACAGACAGAGGAGTGAAGCGTGGCATAATTGGGGATTTCATACAAAAGAGGGCGTCAATCCGTTTGCCGGATCGATGCCCTCTCCTTTCCCATGAACCTACCGGCGCTGTGTGTCAACCCGGCAGAGAGAACGTATAGATTAGAACTTCCTTGAAAAGATTGCTCCACAGATTTCCACTTTTGCCGAGGTACTCTGGATTGTCCTCCTTTTCCTCTAACACAATCGCTGCCAGTTTTGGCCCTAGAATATCCCATATTGCAACGGGATCCACCTTCCACCCATAGCGCTTCGTGGCGGGGTCAACCGTCACCAAGGCGCGAAAGGAGCCGACAACGGGATACACAATCCCCTTTGGAACTAGATATCGGAGCTCCTTCTGCGAAAACAGCGCATAGCCCACGGTTTTGCCGCCATCATATTTGGCGTACTTCTTGCTCCCATATTTCTTCTTTGCCATGGCGGCTTTCTGTGGGAATTCCCTCTCCACCGCATCCCAGAGCTCAAAAATCTGGGGGATGATGGGCTTCATCCTCGTCACAATGTCCTCCCGAAGCTCCTTGCCTAAGCTCAAAAAGCGCTTCAGGCTGACTTCTTTGCCGGTGTAGCTTTGAATCGGCTGAGCATCGCTCGACGTCCCGTTCTTGTTAATGATCGGGTAGAGGGTTTGATTGAACATGTTCAAAATTGTAATAATCTCCCGAACATCGATAGGCACAACCCCATCCTCCGCATAATGTTCGTTCATTTTATAGGCGATTCTCCCGGAAAAGGCTAGCCCGGACATGCCGCTCTTGATAGCGGCAAAACTATTTTTCAGCTCCTCAATGGATTTGAGATCGACTTGAACGGATGTATTTCTGGCCGCCGCCAGCTCCACCGGCGATGTAAGTCCGGTAAAAATTTCTGCGAATACATACCGGTCATCTTCGAGTGCATCCCGAGACTGCGCGTCAAAAATCGCCCTTAGCGTATGTCCTCCGTCGATGTTGCCATGGATATCCGGGTTGGCGACCTCGAGGAGCAGGGTCTCCGTCTCCGTCTTGTAGGTTACCTCCTCCACCGACATCACAATGCCCCGGTTTAGCACATGAAAGTCGGAGTTCTCCTCCAGACTGTTACAGATGGCGGTGGCGACACTGGTAGTCATTTTCTGATCCCGCGGATTGGTTTTCATCCAGTCCCTCAGCTCAGAAGGGATGCTGTTCGCCTGAATATAGCACACATATTTGACCTTTTCACTCTTGCGGTCATTGGGATCCCGCATCTTCTTAAATTCTCGCGCCTGCATTTCATACGTTGGCATAGTCCACATCTCCTTTATTGTTTTAAGATTGGAGGTCTACCCGGTAAAATCACCTGGAAACCTTTACCTTTATTATACGTACCCGCCGGCCGCGCGTCAACCCCTTATTCATTAAACTTTATTTCAATTTATCTGAAACTAAATCGAAAATTCACGGCGCTATATAAGTGAAAGGCGGTGGAAAAATGGTCGACCAGAATCCCACTACTCTTTTTAACGACATCTATGATTCCACAAACCGAAAGATCCTGGTTTATATCACCGCAAAATGCAGCAACCCCGCGGATATCCACGATATCTTCCAGGAGACCTATGCGGAACTCTACTCCATCTTAGTTAAGAAAGGTCCCGACTACATCCAAAACAGCGAGGCCTTTGTCATGAAGCTAGCAAAACAAAAGCTGTCCCGCTATTATTCTCTTTTGGATAGGCTTAAGCGCCTCCTCCCCCTCTCCGGCCCTCCGGAGAATGAGGAATGGGACGCTTCGATGGAGCGAGACCTCGATTCCACTCTCATGGATGAATTGGTCTGTTCGCGGGATTTGGCCGCCAGGGTTTATACCTATCTTTCTTCCAAGCCAGCGGATGTCAAAAAGGTTTTTTATCTGTATTACTCCCTTGACCTGACAATCCCCCAGATTGCGAAACAGCTTTCCATGTCGGAATCCAATGTCAAAAATAAACTGTACCGCACACTGAAAGAGCTGCGGAACTTTTATTCATGAAGAGGATGGTGCGATTATGCAAGAAAAAGAATTTATCAAAGGCGTCTTGAAACAGGATATGCCTGACTTGGAGTCGGTCCGCCGGAATATTTTGCAAAAGGCAACGACCCCCTCCCGACGTTTGCCAGCGATACGGTTGCTGGCGCCGACGGCTGTGTGCGCCGCTGTGCTGCTGGCGGTTGTCTTGATTTCCAACCAGGCGCCACTGGATCCGCAAATTCCTACCTATCAGATTATATCGGGTGACCGCTATTCCCAAATGGAAGACCAGAAGCAGACGGGCTCTTCATCCAGTCAGACGTCGCCTGCTACCGGGGAGGATGTGGATGTCGGCAGCCTTGCCGCCGCCCGCTTTGGGGAGTATGTTGCCGCCAACGGGTATCCGGATTATCTTGGCGGCACCTATGTCACGGAATCGGGAACCATGGTGGTGCTGCTGGCGGATGACACGGAGGCCAACCGGAATGCCATCTTGTCCATCGTTGGGCAGGATGAGGATGTCCGCTTTGAGCAGGCTACCTACTCCTATGGGTATCTGACTACACTCATGGGACGTTTGGCCGATGGGATGACCGATGGCAGTCTGTCCTGTGTCCTGTACGCATCCCTTGACGATAGGGAGAACCGAATCCAAGTGTACGTGTCCTCGGCCAGCGATGCCGAACTGCTTGCCCTCAGCGCTCTGGATACGGCTGGCAAGGGTAAGGCTCTCGACATCTATCTCGTAGAGTCCCCGGAGGACACGCCCCACACCGACGATTACAGCCTGTCGGCTCCCCTGGATCCGGATGTTCCTGTGACGGCGGCGCTAGACGCTCTGACTACGGCGGCCGGCAGTCA
>JAHZBS010000046.1:0-8280 GCA_019423265.1 Clostridiales bacterium | reverse complement strand
AACAGCTCGTCTTTACCTTGACCAATGGATCTGACAGCGTTTATATGTATGGCAAGGAGCCTCTTTTGGATGTGGAGAAAAATGGGGCTTGGTCGCCTGTATCCCTGCGGGAAAATGTGGGATGGGAGCAGGTTGCAATCTATCTAAACCCGGATGGAACCCACGAGATTACCGTTCCTTTAAGCGTCCTATACGGCGACTTACCCCAGGGACATTACCGGTATCGCAAGGTGTTGACAGACGAAGACACCGGCGACGCCATAACGGTACAAGTCGAATTCGATATGAAATGATGTACACCCTAGCCGCAATGCACAGGGCAAAACAGTGGGGCCATGCAGCCATGAGCCCCACTGTTTTTTGGCATTGTAGAGGCGCACAGGCGGCCGTCTTTCTCCGATGTTACAGATCGTTCATAAAAAAAAGATTGACATCCCTCTATATTCTCTCTATACTATCTGTTAGATGGTAAACAGTTCTATATCTAACAGCACGGGAGGCTCCCCATGGATTACAAAAAATCAATCGGACTCGAAATACGCATTCTCTCCAACCTGTGCCGGCGGGAGATGGACCGCTCCTCCAGCATCCAATACGTGGAGAGCGTCACGGGAACCAACGGCTGGATCATCGGATATCTGGCTGACAATCAAGGCCGGGATATCTTTCAGCGGGATTTGGAAGAGGAGTTTTCCGTTCGGCGCTCTACCGCCTCCAAGGTTTTGAAACTCATGGAGCAAAAGGGGTTGATCCGCCGCGAATCCGTCCCCTATGATGCACGGTTAAAAAAATTAGTTCTAACCGATACAGCGCTGGAGATGCACAGTCATGTGGTCAGAGACTCCGAGCGATTGGAAGCCAAGCTAACCAAAGGTCTCACAGATGAGGAATTGCAGACTTTCTTTGCCATTGCAGAGAAAATAAAAGATAATCTCCAATAGACATATTTATCTTAATTGTTAGCCGTCTAACATAGTTAAAGACAGAAACAGGAGGATTTCGTATATGCTTAAGCAATTAGCAGGCTGCGTGAGGGAATTTAAAAAAGACTCCATCCTCACCCCGATCTATGTTACACTGGAAGTCGTCATGGAAGTTGTCATCCCTTTAATTATGGCGAATCTTATCGACTATGGGATCGATGATGGAAATATGTCCTATACGCTAAAAATGGGGCTTGCCCTTGTCATCTCCGCCATGATCTCACTTCTCTTCGGCGCCCTCGCCGGAAAAAGCGCCGCCATCGCCTCCGCCGGTTACGCCAAGAATCTGCGGTCCGATATGTTTACCCGCGTTCAGACATTTTCCTTCTCCAATATCGATAAGTTCTCTACCGCCAGCATCGTAACGCGCCTCACCACCGATGTGACTAACGTCCAGAACGCTTACCAGATGATCATTCGGATGGCCTTCCGCGCCCCCGTCATGTTGATTTTTTCCATGATTATGTCCTTTGGTCTCAACGCCAAGCTCTCTCTAATTTTTCTAGCCTGTGTCCCCATTCTCGGGGCAGGCCTCTATATCATTATGCGCAAAGCCCATCCTGTCTTTGAACGGGTATTCAAAACTTACGATAAGCTCAATACCGTGGTTCAAGAAAACCTGCGGGGGATACGGGTGGTGAAATCTTTTGTCCGGGAGGAGTATGAAACACAGAAATTTCAATCCATCTCTCAGGACATCTATCAAGATTTCACAAAAGCGGAAAAGACGCTGGCCTTTAACATGCCCTTGATGCAGTTTTGCATGTACGGCTGCATGCTCCTGATCTCTTGGTTTGGCGCACGGCTCATTGTCCATTCCCAAATGACCACAGGACAGCTTATGAGCATGATCACCTATGCCATGCAAATTCTGATGAGCTTAATGATGCTATCCATGGTGTTCGTCATGATCACCAGCTCCCGAGCCTCCGCAGAGCGAATCGTTGAAGTTCTGGAAGAGGAGAGCGACCTGGCCAACGGCAGTCATCCCTTATACACCGTACCCAACGGTGAGGTGACATTTCGGAACGTAAGCTTTAGCTATGCCAAAAACCGCAATAAACTCTGTCTTAAAAATGTAAATCTTCACATTCCTTCTGGCTCCACCGTCGGCATCATCGGGGGAACCGGCTCCTCCAAAACCAGCCTTGTTCAGCTTATCCCCCGCCTGTACGACGCGACAGAGGGAACCGTCCTCGTGGGCGGCACGGATGTGCGCGAGTATGATCTGGAGACGCTCCGCAATGAAGTCGCCATGGTTTTACAGAAAAATGTCCTATTCTCCGGCACCATTAAAGAAAACCTTCGCTGGGGCTGTGCAAATGCCAGCGACGAGGAGCTCGTCCGCGTCTGCCGGTTAGCCCAGGCCGATGAATTTATTCAGAACTTTCCTCAGAAATATGATACGTATATTGAGCAGGGCGGTACGAATGTTTCCGGGGGCCAAAAGCAACGGCTCTGCATCGCCCGCGCTCTGCTCAAGAAGCCCAAAATTCTGATTCTGGACGACTCCACAAGCGCGGTGGATACCAGGACGGACGCTCTGATCCGGCAGGCTTTCCGGGATGAGATCCCGGACACTACAAAATTCATCATTGCCCAGCGGACCGCATCCGTAGAAGATGCCGACATGAATATCGTAATGGACGGAGGTGCTGTGAGCGCTGTGGGCACACATCAGGAACTGCTGTGCTCCAGCTCCATCTACCGGGAAGTCTACACATCACAACAAAAAGGAGGGATCTCCGATGCCAACTAAGCCAACTGCAAAATTGGATGCCCGCACATTAAAAAGGCTGCTTTCCTACCTTCGCCCCTACCGGGGAAAATTCATTGCCGTCCTCTTCTGCATTCTTTTGACTGCCCTCACCAGCGTGGCCTCATCCCTGTTCTTACAAGTCCTGATTGACGACTATATTGCCCCTTTACTTCTAGAGGCGTCCCCTGTCTTCACCGGACTTCTAAAAATAATCCTGCTGATGGCGGGTATCTACCTGATCGGCGTTGTATCCTCTCTTCTATATAATCGGCTCATGGCCGTCATCTCCCAAGGCATTTTAAAGACCATCCGGGACGACATGTTTGAACACATGCAGGCGCTGCCCATCCGCTATTTCGATACCCATACTCACGGCGACGTCATGAGCTATTACACCAATGACACGGATACACTTCGGCAAATGCTTTCCCAGAGCATTCCTCAGATCTTCTCGTCCATTATCACCATCCTCTCCGTATTCTGTGCAATGGTATCTGTCAGCATATGGCTGACCCTCTTTGTCCTAGCCTTTGTCTTCCTGATGCTCAAGGTGACCCGAAAGATCGCAGGAAAAAGCGGGCATTACTTTATCCGGCAACAGCAAGCTCTCGGCGATGTAAACGGTTATATTGAGGAGATGATCAATGGGCAAAAGGTGATCAAAGTTTTCTGCCACGAAGAGGAGACGATTGAAGAATTCCAGCGCAGAAATGAGAATCTCTGCCGTGATGCCACGGCCGCCAATACCTTCGCCAATATCCTAATGCCCATCATGGGCAATCTCGGCAACCTGCAATATGTCCTCGTCGCCATCGTAGGCGGCGCCATGGCCATCAGCGGTGTCGGCGGGCTGACCTTAGGGGCCATCGCGTCGTTTCTACAGCTCTCTAAGAGTTTTACCCAGCCCATCAGCCAAGTGTCCCAGCAGCTAAACTCCATCGTTATGGCCCTTGCCGGCGCGCAGCGGATCTTCACGCTTCTGGACGAGGAACCGGAGGCAGACGAAGGCTATGTAACTTTGGTCAATGCCGCATGTATAGATGGGGCGCTCAGGGAGACAGCCGGGCATACCGGCCTTTGGGCGTGGAAGCACCCCCATCAAGATGGATCCGTCACCTACACGGAGCTAAGGGGAGAGGTGCGTTTCTACGATGTTGATTTCGGGTATGACAGCGATAAGATCGTCCTTCACAATATTTCGCTCTACGCAGAACCCGGACAGAAAGTGGCCTTTGTCGGCGCCACCGGAGCCGGCAAGACTACGATCACCAACCTGATCAACCGGTTTTATGACCTGGCTGACGGGAAGATACGGTACGACGGCATTAACATCAATAAAATAAAAAAGAGCGACTTGCGCCGCTCCCTTGGCATCGTGTTACAGGACGTCAACCTTTTTTCCGGCACCGTTATGGAAAATATTCGATACGGGCGACTTGACGCCACGGAGGATGATATATACCAGGCGGCAAAGCTCGCCGGCGCGGATGATTTTATCCGGCGACTCCCCGATGGCTATGCTACAGTCCTTTCAGGGGACGGCGGCCGCCTGTCCCAGGGGCAGCGGCAATTGATCTCCATTGCCCGCGCGGCAGTGGCGGACCCGCCGGTGATGATTTTAGACGAGGCCACCTCCTCCATCGATACCCGCACAGAGGCTATCGTCCAGCGGGGAATGGACCGCTTAATGCACGGCCGGACGGTATTCGTCATCGCCCACCGCCTGTCCACTGTCCAAAATTCCGATGTCATCATGGTCCTGGAAGCCGGCCATATCATCGAGCGAGGCACCCACGAAAAATTGCTCTCCGAAAAAGGGACTTACTATCAATTATACACGGGCGCCTTTGAGCTGGAGTAATCACCCTTTCGACTCCACAGCAAGTCGGATTTCCTGATTACAATTATTTTCACCGCGTCTTCAAGCAGTATGCCGGCATTTCCGCAAAGCAGTACCGCAAGCGTAGTCAGTAACTTATCTCGAGATTGCAGTCAGTGATAGATTCTTAATTTCCAATGCGGCGTCATACGTGCCCGGCATTTCCCACCCCAGATTTGTGGACGTTATGGTGTACATGGATGCCGCATTGCTCTTGAGAAAGCCCCGGTCAACGGCGACGGTCAAACCCTTTTGGATCAATGGCAAAATGTCAACATCTAGCTTCATCCAGTCGCCCGTATGAAGATCCACATCGGTCAAACTCGCTTGGTCCACAATGTAGATAAATTTATGGGTGGCGTCCGCTTTGCCTCCGTCCTCCGCCATATACTCCCGCATCTGTCTGTACCGGGCATCAAAAATGGGAATGCCAAACCAATACATATCCTGCGTGTCCACATGGGCGACGGTAAAAAACATGGAGGTCTGTCCGGTATGGATCGCTGGGTCCGGTCTCTCCATATAGCAGGCCCAGTATGGTATCCGCGCATCCAACGTGAGCCGCAGAGAGCTCAACTGATCCAGCGTGGGACACCGAGCCCCAAGCCCCGTCTGCTCGATGAGAAGGTGCGGCCAATCTCCCCCCTCCTGCCGCGGGGAGACATACTCCCTGGAGGCGCGAAGCTCCAGTCCTAAGACCGTCTCCCCTCCGCCTCTCGTTACTTCCACCCGCTGGGAGTCTGTCTCATACCGGTATCCATTGTCCTGACGGCGAACCTCCCCCTCGGCGGCATTGTAGCGGCAGGCCCACTGGGCGATACGCCACTGCGGAGGCGTGGATTCGCTCTGTGCCTCCGCTGGCCTCAACACCCCCACCGACCGCACCGGATGTTTTGGCGCCAGCACATCAAATCCCGTTGCAAACTCTGTATCCAGCAGAACCGCGATCTCCTTTTTTGCATTGGTCATCTTATTCCTCCACTCCGGAGCGTCAGCGACGGGGCGAAGAGAAATTTGCGAAGGCGATTTCTCTTCTGCCATAAGAGCTATTTGTGGCGCTCCGGCACAAATAGCCGTGTGAAAAATAAGCTTTTCGAGCTTATTTTTCGCACTATTCATCCTCTTTTCTTTCGCTTGTTAACCGGCCATTTCTTTCCTATTGCCTTCCCTAAAAAAAGAAGACTGCTGCATACCGGCGCGCAGCAGCCTCCGAGAGTTTTTCATCATTTCATCTGATCATAGGCCTGTTGATAAATTTCCAGGAAGCGGGACAGGCCAACGGCCTCAAGCTCTGCCAGATAGGTCTCCCAATTGTCGTCCACATTCGCCTCTCCCAGGATGAAGCGCATGGACCAGCTATTGGCCGTCTCAGTGATCAGTGTGGATAGGTCTGACAGTTCTGCCGACAGATCCGACGAGATAACAAGGTTTACAGGGAGGAGCATTTTGCTGTCCGGAAGATACGGCAAGTATAGATCTTCGGTCCATGTGTTTAAATCCATATTGTAGTGGGCCGCGTCCGGGTCGTGGTCAAACAATTCCTCGAACCAGTTATTTTTTACAGAGTCACCCCGCAGATACATTGCCATAGGCCATACGGCGTTGGGAGAGATTTTCTCCGGATCGTAGGCGCTTCCGGAATTGACCTGATGGTATTTGGCCGGCTGACCGTCCGCTGTGACCGCGCCGGACTCCGCCAGTGTCCAATCTTTATTTTCTTCCCCGATGCAGGCGCGGATTGTGACTTCCTCTTCAAACAGGCCGTCGATAATGCGAATGCAGACTTCCGGGTACTGAGTCTTTCCGGATATCAGCACGCCGCCGTTGCTGATGGTGTTGATTTTGGTCGCATACTGTTTTCCATCGGGTCCCTTCAACGGCGAGATCATGACGAAGTCATCCGCGTACATCTCCGCCGCCGTGTAGGCCGCATGAGACGGCATAAATCCAATAATATTGGGCTCTTGTTCCGCCACTGTGCGGTAGGTGGACATGTCGCTCATGGTGAAGGTTTCCGGTGCGATAAGTCCTTCGCTGTACAATTTGCTCACCCATTTTAGGCCCTCTTTATACCCGTCCTGCGTATACGCGGGGTACACTTCGCCATTGTCGTTGACGAATAGATTCGTTCCGTCCTCATTGTACTCAAACGCATTCATCAGATACACCAGCGGCTTCCATGCCACCCAGGAGATGTTTCCCATAAGCGGGATCTCATCTTTCTGGCCATTCCCATTGGGGTCGTCGTTTTTAAACGCTAACAGCGTCTGATAAAATTCCTCCGTGGTCGTCGGAATTGGCAGATTCAGTGTGTCCAGCCAGGGCTTATACACAAACATCTTATTCCAGACCATATCCCTCGGATTGGTGGATTCGTAATTGATGGCGTACGTCTTATTTCCGGAAAAGGTAACGGCATCTTTGATCTCAGGGTTTTCATCCCACCACTTCTTGATACGGGGCGCGTTTTTTTCAACCAACTCTGTGATCTCGAGAATCGTCCCTTGCTCCCCATACAGCTGTTGCTGCTCCGGGGTGAAGCTATTGGAAAGCAGAATGTCCGGCATCTCCCCGGAGGACATGAGGGTGCTTAGGGACGTGGTGATATCCGCCGCAGAGGGAGCCATAATGAAATTTAATTTGACATTGGTGTACTCTTCATACCAGGCCGTAAATTTATTGTCCTCCGATTTGTAAGAGTCTACTTTTTTCTCCGGCGTGGGATGGGTAAAAATCGAGATTTCTACCTGTTCTTTTACAATGGGAAATATTCCGGCTTCCGTTAAATTAGTGCCGGCCTCATCCCCAGAAGCGTTGGCGCTGTCTGTGCCTGCACTGGAACTCGCATTGCCGCTCTCGTTTCCCGTTCTGGAGCAGGCGGTCAGCGCTGATGCCGCTACCATTGCCGCCAACATAACGCTTAAGAACTTTTTCATATTGATAGCCTCCTTTGATGTGTGGTGGTGTCATCGGACACCCCGTATTGAAACCCTGTTATAAAGGGAATCATTCTCTCTCCTATCCCTTTAGCGACCCGACCATGATCCCCTGGACAAAATACTTCTGAATAAAGGGATACAGGATGACAAGCGGAAGACTAGCCACCACGATCACCGAGTACTTGATCAGGTCAATCATCTTAATGCGCAAGGACATAGCCTCCGGGTCAGATGCCAGCATATCCATACTCGCATTATTCATAATCAGAATGTTGCGGAGCACCATCTGTAAGGGGTACAGATCGGTATCCCGCAGATACAGCAGGGCGTTAAAGTAGCTATTCCAGTGGCCCACGGCGTAATACAGCACAAGCACGGCCATGATGGGGACAGACAATGGGATCAGAATCTTAACCAAATACCGGAAATCACTGCATCCATCGATGATCGCCGCCTCCCGGATATCCCCCGGAACACTGTTCATAAAATATGTGCGCATCAAAATCATATTCCACACGCTAATGGCCCCCGGCAAGATCATGGACCAGACGGTATTAATCATCCCCAGATTATAGATCAGCAGATAGGTTGGGATCATGCCGCCCGAAAAGAACATGGTAAACGAGAAGAGCAACATAATCCAGCGCCGGCCAGGCAAGGTTTTTATGGACAGCGGATACGCGCACAGCGTTGTGACCACCATATTGATGGCCGTTCCAA
>JAHZBS010000045.1 GCA_019423265.1 Clostridiales bacterium | reverse complement strand
GCAGACAAGAAAAAGATCAGTCTAAGGTGGGAAGAATCTTCTCTATGTCAGCGTGAGGTCTGGGAATGACATGAACCGCCACCAGCTCGCCCAGACGGCTGGCTGAATTTCCTCCGACCTCCGTAGCGGCCTTGACGGCAGCCACATCGCCGCGAACCATAACGGATACCAATCCGGATCCGATCTTCTCCGTGCCGATCAATACCACATCCGCAGCCTTGACCATGGCGTCAGCCGCTTCAATCGCCGCGACCAAACCTCTTGTTTCCACCATTCCTAATGCTTCCTGCATCGTAAAATCCTCCTTTTGGGAATTTCGTTTTGATTATACATGATTTTGTCACATTCTGCAACTATTGGGTATACATTTGCTCTGGGCTCCTTCGCCCCGACCCGATACCGGCTGTCAGAACCGCTCTTTCGCCGGCGCTTCGCCGGGAGGCGCTGCTTTTCCCAAACAGCTGATCCGCAGCATATCCTCCGTATTTTCATCCGGTCTCGGTATGATATATTTGGAGTACACGCCTGTCTGCGCCATCGCCGCCGCCTCTGCCGCCTCCATGGCGGACTCCACATCGGCAACGGACCCTCGGAACTTAATGCAGACCAGCAACGGTACCGGAAGCGCATCCGCATTGGCCGGTTTGTTCTTGTCCATGGCCTCGATGGTTACGTTGCCGGCTTTACAGCCCGCGTCCGCCGCCACCATGGCACAGACAAGCCCAAATACTTCCAACATTCCCACTGCTTCCATCGCCCATCTCCTTAATTCTTATTGATATAGGCGATCTTGATGCCCAGCTGTTTCATATTGGTATCCATGGCCTCATTCATCTGATCCAGGCTGTACTCGTGGGTGATCAGCTCTTCGATGGGCAGCCCGATACCAACAGCCCTGCGGAGGAAATCAAAGGTGATCGGGTAATCGCTGACCTTGTATGTCCAGGACCCCACCATAGTGATCTCCTTCTTGCAGATGTCGTGGTGAGGATTGATGCTACAGCACCCGTTATCGACAAAGAATCCAATCTCCGCCAAGCCGCCGCCTCTCTTGACAAATTTCCATACATTGGAGGCCGCCGCAGGCACGCCCGTACACTGGAAGGCGAAATCCGCTCCGCGCCCGCTTGTGAGTTCCTTTAGGCGGCGAACCTGCTCGTCCAGATCCTTGTAATTCTTAAAGTTCATCGTATATTTCGCGCCAAACCGCTTTGCCATCTGTAAACGTTTCTCATCCCCGTCAATGGCGATGATATTCTCAACGCCCATCGTCCGGATTACAGCCAGCAGCATCAGTCCGATGGGGCCTAAGCCTTGGATGGCTACATTCGAATTGAAGGTCAGCAGACCCGTTGACTTAGCGCGCTCTACCGCGTGGACTACAACGGCGGCGGGCTCAATCAGGAGACGCAGTTTCAGGCTCATGTCGTTGACTTTAAAGAAGGTGGAACCCTTGCGGATGACCAGATATTCACTGAACCAGCCGTTAAAGTGATAGTGATCGTCCTCCGGCATCAGACCGTAAATCCCGGAATTCTCACAGAGATTGTCCTTCTCCCTCATGTTCAGGCAGGCGTCGCATTTGCCGCAGGGGATGGTACAGGTAACGATCCGGTCTCCCACTGTCAGGGGCTTTCCGGTTGTGTCCTGCACAATGTTCTTCCCCATCTTGACGATCTGTCCGCTCCCCTCATGTCCAAGGACAACGGGGATCAGACCAAAGGGATCATTTTTGTACTCATGAACGTCGGTACCGCAGATGCCACACCCTTCAACCTTCACTAACATTTCGTCGTCGCCAATCTCCGGAATGTCAAATTCCTTCACTTCAATCTTGCGGAGTTCGGTCATCATGGCAACCTTTGCTCTCTTGGGTATGGAAAAGGTCTGAGGCGCAGCCTGCTTTCCAGCGTCCGGCTTCTTATCCCCCATCTGGGTCAGAACCTGCTTGACGATCTTTTCAATGTCAACTTGATTAATATCCACTTATATCCTCTCCTTTCTTATCGAATACAAAGCGCATCGGTCATGACACAGCGCCTGGACTTGGTAAACGTCTTGGCGGAAGTCAGGCCTTCGCCGGTGCGGCTGGCAATGGTGAAGGTTGGGAATCCCTCGCCGCCAAACCCAAGGGCCGCATAGGACGGACCATTTTTGACGAAGATCGCCGTATCGATCATCTGACCAAACTGTGTTAAGTGGTCCACATTTTTGGAATGCATGTGGGCGGAATGGCGGTTTCCGTGTTCCAGGCGAACGCCCATCTCCATGGCGGACTGTGCGTCCTTGGCCCGAACGATCCCTAGGATCGGCATCATCAGTTCCGTCTGAACGAGGATGTGTTCCTCTTCCGCCTCAAAAATAATACACTTCACGCTGGCATCGGCGTCGATCCCCAGCGCATTCAGGAATTTGTAGGCGTCCCTTCCCACCCAGTCTCGGGATATGATCTGCTTGCCCTTCTTGTTGGTGGTCAAGACCATCTCCGCCAGCTTCTGGATGAGCGCCTTGTCCTTGAGCCGGTACGCTCCGCACTGCTCCATGTAAAACATCAATTCGTCGGCAACTTTGTCCACCACAATGACTTCTTTTTCTGCGATGCAGGGAAGATTATTGTCCAGAGTGGCGCCGTTGATGATATCTTCGGCCGCTTTGCGGATGTCAGCTGTCTCGTCTACCACCACAGGCGGATTTCCGGCTCCCGCCCCGATGGCCCGCTTTCCTGTGGATAAAACCGCCGTCACAACGCCCGGTCCCCCGGTGGCGACTAAGAGCGGGATCACCGGACTTTTATACATGACGTCCGCTGTCTCCAGCGTGGGCTTCCGAACCGTCGTCGCAATATTGGCCGGTCCCCCCGCCGCTATGGAAGCCTGGTTGACAAGCTGCACAGCAAAGCTGGAGACGCCGATGGCGCTGGGATGCGGGTTGAAGACGACGCTGTTGCCGGCCGCCAGCATCCCGATGGAATTGCAGAGCACAGTCTCGCTGGGATTGGTGGAAGGGGTGATGGCGCCGATGACGCCGAAGGGCCCCTGCTCCACCAACGTCAGCCCGCGATCCCCGGACCATGCGATCGTCGAGAGATCCTCCGTGCCCGGTGTCTTTTCCGCCACCAGCTGATGCTTGATGATCTTGTGGCCTACGTTTCCCATTCCAGTTTCCGCCACGCCCATCTCCGCCAGCTTCTGTAGATTCTCCATGGTCAGCTTTCGTATATTGGCAATGATTTTCTCGCGGAATTCCAAAGGCATCCTTCGGATTTCCTTTTGTGCCCGGGCGCTGGCGGCAATGGCGTCTTCCATTTTGTCGTACAGGCCCGTCTCTTCCTGTTGCGAAGGAGTCAAGTCGCCCATCCGTGCCAATACGCTGCGGACAAGCTCCTGTAACTCTTTTTCTGATACAGCCAAGGTATTTCCTCCTTTTGCTAGGCTAATTGCCCTGCGGATAAACTTGATTAAACAGCCGCTCTCCGATTTCGGCCATCCTCGTGTCGTTCTCGGCGGAGGACCCGCTGACGCCCAGCCCTCCTATCACCGTCCCTCCCCTCACGAGAGGTACGCCGCCGCCGAAGATGACGATCTTCCCATCATTGGTGTTTTGCAGGCCGTACAGACTACCTCCCGGCTTGCAGAGCTCTTCCAAATCCTTTGTCGGCATCTTGAGAGAGACCGCTGTAAATGCTTTATTGACTGCTATATCGTAGCTGGCGATAAAGGCGTCGTCCATAACGTGGACTGCCACCGGCCGGCCCGACGCGCCGGCCACCGCCATGACTAGCTTAAGTCCCTGGCGGAGCGCTTCCCTTTCCAGCTCCTCCAAGAGCCGCGTTGCCTGCGCCAGCGACACAGACTGGCTGTACTCCATAGCCACCGCCTCCTTACTCCCGCCCTTGGGCAGCCGCCCTTGAACGCCGGCTGCCACCTGTCGGGCAATTCCCTCCCGAAAATCCAGATACCTTGCCATGGCATACACATAATCCGATAGGCGGTTCATATACCGCTGATGCACCGCCAAGGGCAGTCCCGCTTTTCCGAGAGAGCGCTCCGCTCTTCTTGCGATGGTCCTGGCCACATCCAGGTGGGCAGATGCCACCGTTCCGCCGGGCAGCACAAATGTGTGAAGCTGAGAGAAACAAGGGGAATATTGATCAATTCTAGCCTCCATGGCTTCAATGGAAGCCGCTGTGATTCCGTGGCCGGAGCGGGGCGCGCCAGCCAATTCTCCCATGAGGGTGATCAGGTCCCTCTGAAGTGTCTCGATCTGCTCCAGAAGGTCTGTCTCACCGGACGGCAGATTCGCTTTGGCCAGTCCCAGCTGGCTCGTCAGCTCGTCGAGATTCCCCAAAACCTCCAGCGTACCGTGAGACTTGGGGACGCGCCGGCCATTTCCCAGGGACGTCTGGCCTCCATCCCCTCTTTTTGTATAAATGCTGGCACCCGCCACTTTCTTCACCTGCCTTCGACGGAGTTCCTTAAAGGAATTCCTTTTATATACCGGGCCGCGTCGGCCCCCAATCGGCGGGCCTGCTCCCGAGTCTTGATTTCGATGTGGAGCAGAGGATTAAAGCGGTGCAGGGCTTCCACCCATATCATAGCCTGCCCACTGCACTCCCCAACGCCAACTCCCAGTGCGGAAGCCCTCGAAGCGCCCTGGGCCAGCGCTGCGGCATCACCGGTAGCAACCGGCGTGGCGCGCATCCACACGCCCTCTTCTTCCGCTCCCGCCTGCATTTCCTCAATCCAATCGGTTCGCGCGTCCCGGCACCACACTTCAATGCAAGGCCGGTCACTCATGGCGCCGCCCTCCGTCCGCATAGGACATCACCAGCCCTGTGGCCACCGCATTCCGCGGCCCGCACGTTCCCCGTATATTTCCCCGTCCGGCTGTAATGCCGTACCTGGACAATTCCTGTAGAATCATAGCCGGAATCTCAAAATCCAGAGCGCAGCCGCCAACCAGGACGATGCTCTTGATCTCCCGCAGATTCTCTGTGATTTCCCGCAGCGCTCGCACGGCGTTGGTCACAAATATCTTTTTCTTGATGTCGCGGCGCACGGCGATAATCTTCTCCATGCCCGCCTTGGACTCCACCGGCAGATATCCATCCTCATCCAAAATGATAACCTTGCCATATAGCTTGGGGGGTAAAGGCTCCTCGAAGAACCGCACCAGCCCATCCTCCGTTCGGATATGGAACATGCTCTCCACCTTTGCCAAGGGGTGGGTCTTAATCCTCTCCGCCAGCGCCCGATTCTCCAGCCCAAGCTCGCTGTCGATCAGGAGCGTTGCCAGCTGACCGGCTCCCGCCAGGTGAATACTTTTTACAACGCCCTCCGGGCTGAGCAGCGCCGCGTCCGTTGAACCGCCGCCCATATCCAAAATGACCAAGGGCAGGCCGGCTCCAGGTGTGGTGAGAGCGCCGAGGGACGCCATAACGGCCTCTACGCCGGCGACTTCCACATATATGCCCGTCTCACCGGAAAGCGCCTCCGCGACTTTTCGCATAGGCAGCGCGTCGGTCTTCACCATAGCGGCGATTCCAACGGCGTTCTCCATGCTGACCTCCCCTGCCAGCGCGCCTTCGACGCTGACGGGTATGGTTGTGTCCACGGCCAGTATGTCCTTGACTGTAATGCGGTGTTGGGATATGTCCTCACTGACATCCCGCATGGAGCGGATCATGCCGTCAATCATGGCTCCTACATGGGTTCCCCGCTCTCCCGTCACGCTGATAAGCGGCGCGACCTCGGAAATCCGGGACATGATTGCCTCCGCCCCGGCGTCAACCGGGATGCGGATTGTACCCCGCTCCCCCTCCACCGTCAGCGCGCCGGCTTCAATGGTCTTAGCGCGGACTCCGCCGCCAGTGCGAATGACAACCGCCGAGCGATTGCCCATGAGGCTCTTTGCGATGGGGACTACGCTCTTCGTCTCGTCGGCGTTTAGGTGGAAAATGGACGCCATTCCGTATGGATTGGATAGGGTTTGGATCGTCTGTCCATCTGGGGCAACCTCCACAGCGCCTATTTTTCCTTCTGGGATCCTCTCGATGGCTTTTACCTCATCCACAAACGGGATCTTTTCTTTTAGCCGGTTATAGATCAAAACCCCTTCATCCCGCTGCACGATTCCTCCGGCGATAGTATAGCCGGAAGCCGCCGCTTCATTGATCCGCTCCGCCGCCTCCGTGTAGGATAGGCTTTGGGGGATCAGCACCAGGTAAGCCTCCTCTTTGGCCTTGCCCGGGAGCGTCTCCAGCCCTGTGGTGATCCCAACCGCGAGGCCGGCTCCCGCTGGCGTGTCGGGGTTGTGCCCGATCATAGCCGACTGCGTGATCACCGTCTCCGTGATGGTCTCCATGGCTGTATCGCCCATGACAGGCGCGGCCTCATTGATTCGAATCACCTCTATGTCCTGTACCTGGATTCCCGCCGCCGCCGCCGCTTGCTCCAGCGCGACCCGGACGCCTTTCGCATTGGCTGGCGTCCCCTTCATTCCCGTCGTGGCAACCATGGCCTCCGACAAAAATCGAAATCCGCTGTCCATGACTGCACCGAGGCAGACTTCCGTGGTAGAGTTTCCGATATCGGCCCCCGCAATGATCTTCATCGCATCCTCCATTCCGCAGCACAGTCACCTCCCTACGGATGCCATACACTGATCCCTGTACGTCATCCTTCGTCGAAAGCCTGTGACTGCCGGTCTTCAGCGAGCCGCGTCTCTCAGCACACCGCGCCGCTCATACACCGACGCCGCCTGCCGGATAAGCTTGGCGCACTCCACGGCTTGATACTCATTTTCCAATCGCGCTGCATACTCCAATAGTTCTTGCTTTGTGGACCGGTTGGGACGAAGCTTATCATAAATCTCCAACAGCAGGGCGTCTTCCATATCCACCATCTCGCCGGCCCTTACAAAATTCTGTTCCATCTGCACACGGCCGTGCTCCCTGGCCACTTTGCCCTGATAATGTAACTGTTCCTTGCTAATCTTGATATCCTCCGGCGTGATGTCACCGCTGAGTACGCTATCCATGGTGATATCTTCCAACGCCTTCCCGGTCTTCGACCGTATGTCTCTGTCAGTCATCGTCCAACCTCCTTTCACGGGGTATCGATGAGTTCGACCTCCATCGTCGGCGCCTTTCTGTCCACTAATTCCGTTTCCCGCGTATGCATCAGCGCAGCTTTCACCTGATACTTGGCGCGTATGTTGGGATCATTCTTCGTCGTGAGAGGTGTCACGCTCAGCCCCTTGGCGTATCGGGCGGCATTTTTTCCTATATCCCGGTACATAGCCATGTCAATCAACGGCGCTTGGGGGTATAGCTCAATATTGGTCAGAGGATATAAGTCTCGCTGGTGAATCAGAGCGGTCCCCTTGGACTGTAACCCGATGGAAAAACCAGAGCCGCTCAGTGCCGCGCCGGCCTTTCCGATAAACGCTACATCCGAAGTATTATAGACCTTCACAATGCGCGAGCGCATTCCCTCTTCCTCGATACCCGCTTGAATCTCCCGGAGGACTTTTCGGTGATCCAGCCCGCCGATGGTCCGCTTAATCACAGTCCCATAGGCCGGTCCCAGCGCGATCACCACTTCCTTGACATCGGCGCCCTTTTGGGCCTCCCCGGTCTCCCGGAGAAATGCGCCGGAGACTGCCGCCTGCTCTCCGAAATCCTGCAACCGCCGCGTCCCCTGGAGCTCTTCCAAAACCAAGCGGACAACCTGTTCAATGATTTCCTGTTCCAATGTCATCCCCCCTTCTTATAATTCATCCACTTCGATGATGTGGGGAATGTTCTTTATTTCCTCCCAGCGCTCTCCGGAAACC
Organism: Clostridiales bacterium; assembly: GCA_019423265.1. Next base: position 6,545 of record JAHZBS010000045.1, on the reverse strand, counting down.
CGGTATCCCGTACCAGGTCCTCTATAATCGTTGGGCTCTGTTATCGCTGATGTAACTTCAAATTGATCGGTGAGTATAGCGGACGTATGCATGTAATCGCCTGTGATCCGCTGTTTCAGCATTGACAGCACGCTGCCGGCTATGTCCGCAAACCCTGTATGATACAAGGCCTTCACCACGTCGAGTCCTGTGATCTGGCGTTTGAGCATTTCCTGGCAGGCTGCGATATCGGACGCCCGGTCCCGCGGCAGAATCTCCTCGCTTCCATTTGCGTAGGCCACCGCTTCGATCTCTTCCTCGGAAACCTCCGCCAATTCCAGATACCGCAACACCGCCGCCACAGCCCTGCCCGCCTTTCGCCGGACCTCAATGACATCCTCTTCCTTTACCGGCCGAAGGCCTCCATCCACCATCATATCCCGCTGGAGTATGTTGTAGATGTCATAGTCGAGCGCGTCAAAATTCGATCCGGCAAACATATTGTCATAATTGGGCTCTCCCGCGTATCCCGAGAAGATAAAATCTGTCCCGGGCAAAAATTGCAGCATCGTTCTTGCGGTTCTCCGCATGTCGGAGTGGCTGAAGCTCTGGTCATTGGAGGATGCGACTTCCAGATCCAGCATCGCGGCCACCAGATTTTCCCCCAACACTTCCCGGATTCCCGATGGCACGGAGGCCGGTATGCCGATACAGCTGACTGAGCCATTTTGAAGCCCCTGAACGCCTGCACCTTTTGTAATCATAATGCAGCGCACTTCCAAGTACAGCATGGACTTGCCCTCGGCGTTCCCCATCAATACCTCTGATCCGGAGCCGGACGTAAACCGCATCTTTAGTCCCCGGGATGCATAGGCGGAGGCCAAAAACGCTTTGGAGTAGGGCGTGTCATCTCCGTCGACAAATACGCTCTCCGTCCCATAGACGGAAATCGTCTCCGCGTAGGTCGTCAGGCCCCGTATCCCTAAGTCCAGCTCCACCGCTTCCTCCGCGGAACACTGGGTCAGGACGCCGGGGCGGCCGGCCTGCGAGCCGATGAAAAGCGCCAGCGCGTTAAAAGGCGCGTAACGCGCCACGGCCATGGTCGTCTCCTCCTCCGCAAAGCCTCGAAGCGCTCCCTCCGCGGCGTCGGCCGCGATCTGGATCGGATTGTCCTCCCGATTGGTGATATGGGCTTGATTCGCCGGGACTCGCCTTGCGCGCATCTTTTGCATGGCCATCATCATCTCGACGACGTTCAGGTGTCCGATCACTTCCGTGATCTTGGCCGCTGTCAAGCCGCTCACGATCCTGACGATCACACTTCGATCCACATGGATATCCACCAACATGCGGGCGATCTCCAGGGAATCCATCGCCATCATGTCCTCTGTCCGAGCCACGTCGATGGCGTAATCCGCAATAAACTCATCGATGAAATCGAAGTCCTCCCGCCGCTTGCCGTCCAACTCCACGATCCGGCCATCCTGCACCTTGACGGATGGGGCGGGATCGTTTGGACTGTGCATAGCTACAAAGCCTTTTTCAGGCCATTCCCGGATGTATCCATCCTGGTTTTCCGGCCGCTGGTCCAAAAGCTCAAAACGTTTGGAGCGTTTCATCTGTCCCTCCATTCTGCCGGTCGATGCTGTTTCGACCGGATCTTACTTCTGATATTCTGCCAAAATCCGCTTTGTGATCTCCGCTACCAGATCATCTGTGGGAGCCGCTGCGGATGACGCATCCCCAGAACCGCAGCTACAGCTGCCGCTGGTGCTGTGGCATCCCTTGCAGGGACCGTTTAGGCTTGCGCAGAGCTCCGCCGGATGTTTTCCGGACAGTCCCATCTTTCTGCGGATCTCATACAGCTTATGGACCTGTTCATCGTTCAGCGCCTGTGGGCCTCCCAGCTGTTTTGAAATGTACATGAGCTTCGCATAAAACTCCAGAGATTCCATTTTGAAGTATGCGTTAAGTAGAGAGTCGCTGTAGCTGAGGGCGCCGTGATTCTCCAGCAAAACCGCGTCATAGTGCTGCAAATATTTCTCAACCGCATCCGGGATCTCATCCGTGGACGGCGTCCCGTACTCTGCGATGGGCACGCACCCAAGGCTGATAACCGCTTCCGGCATGATCGGCTCGGTCAGCGGAATCCCCGCGATGGCAAAGCTCGTAGCATACGGCGGATGCGCATGTACCACAGATTTTACATCCGGGCGCAGCTTATATACGCGAAGGTGCATCTTGATTTCTGAGGAGGGTCTGTACGGCCCGTTGGCCGACAACACTTTTCCCTCACCGTCCACCTTGCAGATCATATCCAGAGTCATGAATCCCTTGGATACTCCGGTGGGAGTACACAGATATTCGTTGTCCGAAATCTTGACGCTGATGTTTCCATCATTGGCTGCGACAAATCCGTTCTGATAAATGCGGCGGCCAATATCGAGAATTTGTTTCTTAACTTCGTATTCTCCTGTCATCGTTAAACCTCCTAAAATTTCGCAAGCACAGATAAAGATTTTGTTTCTTGTTGAAATCAGGCGTTAGTTTTCTTTGATTTATCTGTGTTTGTCTTTATTTTACCAAAAAACAAAGATAAAGTCAAGTTAATTCCTGTTAAATCTTCGCCTTTTCCGGCGGACCGCAAAGCTAGGCATATATGACGCGGACGTTCTGTCTTTTCAGCCGCTCCTCCTCCTCAGGGGGCAACCGGCGGTCTGTGACGAGAATGTCGATCTGACCAGTCTCCATCGTCTTTGTAAAAGACTTTCGATTAAACTTCGTATAGTCGGCGGCCAAGATCAGAAGCTCTGCGTTATCCCGCATCTTCTTCTTGACCTCGGCCTCGCCCTCGTGAGGTTCAAAGGTCCCCAGCGCCGGATCCATGCCTTTACAGCTGATGATAGCTTTGTTGACAAAGTAGCGATCCAGCATATCCGCCGTCCGCTTCCCCACCAGGGACATACTGTTGGAGCGCAAGGTCCCGCCGGTGACGATAACCTCGATGTCCCCCCCATTTCCCGCAATCTCAACCGGAATTCGGATGGAATTTGTGATCAGCGTCACCCGGCTCTTTTCCTTTAGATGCCTTGCAACGAAAAGGGCCGTCGTGCTGGAGTCTAGCATGATGGTATCCCCATTCTCTATGAGCTCCGCCACCTTCTTGGCAATTCGATTTTTTCCTTCCGGATTCCGGCCCTCCCGGATATTGATGGAGAGATCCGCGCTGGTACCCTTGTTCAGAACGGCCCCGCCGTAAGTCCTGGTGATATGTCCTTCCGCTTCTAACTTTTCAAGATCGCGCCGGATCGTCTCCTCCGTAACCTTAAATTCAGCGCTGAGCTCAGGAACTTTTACGCTCCCCTCCTGCTGAATCCGGTCCAGAATCTCTCCCCGCCGGTCAATAGCCAACATAATCCCATCCACCTCAATTAAACGTTTCAATGGGGAATGAACGCTTGATAATCTCTCGCCCTTCCGCGACGTCTTTCAGCTGCCCCAGCGCTCTCATCTGCATCAGAACATTTCCCAAAACCGCGGCTTCCACCGGGCCGACTTTGACGGTCTTGCCCGTTGAGGCGGCTGTCATCGCGCAGAGCAGGCGATCTTTGGTTCCTCCGCCAACGATATTGATCACATCGACGGTTTTCCCCGTAATCTCCTCTATGCTCACTACGTTCTGCCGGTATTTTTCCGCCAGCCCATTGTACACTGCCAGCGCAATCTCTCCCATGGTTTCAGGGCGCCCCTGTCCCTGTTCCTCACAGTAATTCTGGACTTCCTTCACCATATTCATGGGCGCCATGAATCTGGCGTCATCCGGATCAATGATGAAATGCCGGCGCTCCGCGCTTCGCGCTTCATTTTCAATGAGCATATAGCTGACGTCGGGTTGTCTCTCCGCCCATTTCTTTTTCAGATTCTGAATGATCCACAATCCGGAAATATTTTTTAAAAAGCGGATCGTTCCCTCCACTCCGCCCTCATTTGTAAAATTATGCTGGAGGGACTTCTCCGTAATGATCGGCTCCTTCACTTCCATTCCCATCAAGGACCATGTTCCGCTGCTGATAAACACGCTATTCTCTGATTCCAGCGGCGCCGCGCACACGGCGGAGGCCGTGTCATGACATCCAACGGCGATCACAGGAACTTTTTTCATCCCGGTCTCTTCCACAATCTCATCCGTCAGCTCTCCCAGCACAGTGCCCGGTTCGACAATTTCTGGCAATATTTCCCGGGAAATGCCAATCTTCTCCAGCAGAGCGTCCGACCAATCTCTTGTCCTGGCGTCCAACATCTGCGAGGTCGAGGCGATGCTGTATTCGCACGCTTTGCGCCCCGTCAGGAAATAAGCGAACAGATCCGGCATAAATAGAAATGTTTTCGCACAATCCAGTATGTAGTGCCGGTGCCGGACATCGTAGTATACTTGGTAGGCCGTGTTGAAATCCATCTTCTGCAGGCCCGCGATCTCATAGAACTCTTTAAACGGATGTACCTGATCCATCTCCTCCATCCCTATTGCATTCTTAGGATCCCGGTAACAGAATGGATTCGAGATCAGGCGTCCGTCCTCATCCAGGTATCCGTAATCCACACCCCAAGTGTCAATTCCGATGCCTGCAATCTCCACATCCAGAGAAGCCGCCTTTTTCAACCCCATCTTCATCTCGTGAAATAGTCTCGGAAAATCCCAGTAAAAATGCCCATTCATCCAGACCGGTTCATTGGGGAATCGATAGATCTCCTCCAAATCAATGGTTTGGCCGTCATAGCGGCACAGCATCAACCTGCCCGATGAAGCTCCATAGTCAAACGCGAGATACGCTGTCTTCGTACTCATAGTCCGATTACCTCCAGCATTATGTTGTTTTTCTTTGTTTCTTGTTGATTTAGTATACCATGAAATTCATGGACTGTAAAGTATTTCACCGCGACGTGCAGCGAATAACTTTCTATTGCGCGGGAAAGGCATATATGCTATACTAATGGCGAAAATTGAATCGAAAGAAGGATACGCCATGTCAGATTCAACATCTCTTCCCGCCGAACTTCGGCATCTTCCCCTGACGATTTTTAGCGGTAACTGGAAAACGCCACATGTACAGGGCATTGCCGTGGATACGAAGCGGGAATTCATCTATTTCTCCTTTACCACCATGCTATTAAAAACGGATTTGCAGGGAAATCCCCTCGGCTCCGTTACCGGCTTGACCGGCCATCTGGGTTGCCTGGATTTTTGCGATGCCGATGGAAGAGTCTACGGTTCCCTGGAGTACAAAGCCTCCCAAGCGTTCTACATAGCGATCTTCGACGTTTCCAAAATCACGAGGATGGATATGGATGCGGAGCGGGATGGGATTATGACCACCGTGTATCTCCGGGATGTGGTGGAAGATTTTACTGCGGACATGGATGGAAACGGCGTCTTTGACGGCGATATAGCACAGACGCCGGACCATCGCTACGGGTGCAGCGGCATCGATGGCGTCGCCTTCGGGCCTCGCTTTGGCGCTCCCAGGGAGAGTCCCCACTATCTGCACGTCGCCTATGGGATTTATAGCAATACAGAGCGGTGCGATAATGATTATCAGATTATCCTGCGCTACGACACGGTCAACTGGCATGAGTATGAGCGCCCTCTCAATCAGACTGCGCCACACCACTCCGGCCCTGCGGCCCCCGAAGAGCGCTACTTTCTTTTCACCGGCAACACCACCTATGGGGTCCAAAATTTAGAATACGATGGCTATACTGGCAATTGGATGGTATCGGTCTATCGAGGGTATAAAAAATCGTTTCCCAACTACCCACTCTACATCATCGACGGATCCAAAGCCCCCGTCCCAGGGGAGATTAAGGGACAACCTGCGCCGGAGACAGGTCTACTGTTGACCTTGCTACAGGATGGGCTGTACGATACCGCCTCGGGTGTTTATGGCTGGGAATTTAGGCAAGGGCAGACGGGGTTCTTCTCCTTTGACAATGGATATTTTTATATCTGCCACAGCGAATCTGCGCCCGACGGAGGGCAAAATGGAACGATCCACCTGTATCAATGGACCGGCGAATCTCCAAATCCGTTCCGGCTTGTGGAAGCGTGAGTCCCCTGCGGCTATAATGGAATAAAAGCCAGGAAACAGTTGAATTTCCACTGCTTCCTGGCTTTTTTGTGTTCTTCTGCGCAGGGCTCGCCTATTCGCCCAGCAGATTGACCAGCTCTGCGATCGCTTCCTTTTCATCATCGCCCTCCGCCGTCACGGAGACCTCTTCTCCCTCGACCATGCCCAGGGACATCATCCCCATAATGCTCTTGGCGTTGACCTTTTTATTATCCAGCATAATGTATATCCGGCTGTTAAATTTGCTCGCCACCTGCACAAAGAGCGCAGCAGGACGGGATTCCAAGCCGTCCGATAATTTGACTTTGATTGTTCTCTCAATCATGTTCCAAACCTCCTCAAGTTTTCTTCATACCTATTTTCCTGTTTTGCGTCTCATGTTTCCTTTTTTATTAGCAGGAAACGGATCTCAACCTTCTGAACCGCGTCGAAGTTCGTCCG
>JAHZBS010000044.1 GCA_019423265.1 Clostridiales bacterium | reverse complement strand
ATACATGGTTTCGGGATTTGGTTCCCGTTGCCGTGGAGGGAAAGACGTTAATCCTTCAGACGGACAAGCCATTGGCGAAAGACCTGATTCCAATGAGGTTCACAAAAGATATCGCTGACTGTTTTGCGCAGCTGAACTATGAAGATTTTACGTTCAAGATTATCAGCCCCGATGAATATGATCCCGAAGCGCAAAAAAAGGAAGACGACAGCCTTCAAGCTTTGACACAGAAAGCGAATCTGAATCCACGCTATACCTTTGACAACTTTGTAGAGGGCGCCAACAATCGACTGGCCTACGCCTCCTCCGTCGCCGTTGCGGACTATCCTGGCAATACGTATAATCCCCTCTTTGTGTGGGGTGGTTCCGGACTTGGCAAGACCCATTTGATGCACTCCATCGGCCATCATATCTTAAAAAACGACCCGGCAAAGAAGGTACTCTACGTCTCCTCTGAAACCTTCATGAATGAGCTTATCAACTCCATCAGCAACAATACCAGCACAAAATTCCGGGATAAATACCGGCAGATCGACGTGCTCCTCATCGACGACATCCAGTTTTTAGGGGGAAAGGAAGGAACTCAGGACGAATTCTTCCACACCTTCAATACTCTGTACGAGGCCAATAAGCAGATTGTCATCTCCGGCGACCGCCCGCCGGAAGAAATCGAGCGGCTGGAAGAGCGAATTCGCTCCCGCTTTAAATGGGGCTTGATCGTGGATATCAAGCCGCCGGACTATGAGACCCGGGTCGCCATTTTGCAGAAGAAAGCGAAGATCAACGAAATAAATATTGATCTCTCCGTGCTGAGCTATATTGCGGATAACATTGCCTCCAATATCCGAGAGCTGGAGGGGGCTTTGACCAGGGTGGTGGCTTATGCGCGTCTCACCTGTCCCGGCAAAAATATCGATGTAGAGATGGCGCGGGAAGCGCTAAAGGACTTCACGGACAGCGATTCCCAGAAAGCCATTACGGTCCATCGGATTATGGAAACCGTCTGTGAACGCTATAATCTAAAGATGGAAGATATGAGATCCAAAAAGAGGACAAAAGAACTAGCTTATCCCCGGCAGATCGCCATGTACATGTGCCGCAAGCTGACAGACGTACCGCTGGCCAATATCGGAAAGGATTTTGGCGGGCGGGATCACACCACGGTCATTCATGCCTGCGAGAAAGTGACGGAAGATCTCAACGGCGATCACGGAGACGAGCTGCGGCGCTCTCTTGAAGATATTGAACGCCGGATCGTAGGAGAGTAAATTCCCCACATTTTGATGTGGATACCCTGTGAATAGAGTCTGAATATACTGTGGATAAATTCAGGGAATAACTGGAAAATGTGATAATTGTGGATAAATTGTCGAATAAAATCGAGTTTTCAACAGAGTTATTCAACTGAGTTTTGTCAGTGGTGAATAGGCTTCCGACCACTTATCCCCATATCCACAGCCCCTACTACTACTACTACTAAAAAGAATCTTAATTCTATTCTATTGCGACGGCCTTCGTTTTACACTCCACTTATCCACATCCACCGCCGTCAGAACTCGACACAGCACAACCGTGCAAATCTTTCAAGTTTTATCCAAATTATCATATACTGTTACCATTATCCGTTTTTCAGCGGATAAAGAACGATAGATAACAATAGACGGAAAGGAGTCTACCACATGAATATCATTTGTAATAAAAATCAGCTTGCAAAAGGAGCCGGAATCGTGTCCAGAGCCGTATCAGGAAAAACCACCCTTCCAATCTTAGAATGTATCCTATTAGATGCGTCTTCCGGAGAATTTACCTTGATCGGGAATGATCTGGACATGGGAATTAAAACCGTTTTGGATGCCAATATTAAAGAGCAAGGGACTATAGCGGTCAACGCGAAAATATTTAACGAGATCATTCGAAAACTGCCGGACGAGGATGTATCCATCGAGACGGACGAGCGAAATAATATTACAATCCGCTGTGCAAAATCGAAATTCAACATTCCTGGACAGAATAGCGCAGATTTTCCGGAATTGCCAACTGTCGAGAGCAATCATCAGCTGGTGCTCTCCCAGGGAATGTTTAAGAACATGATCCACGAGACGATCTTTTCCATCGCGCCTGAAGACAGTGGACGCCCTATCCTTACCGGGGAACTCATCGATGTCAGGGATGGGTATCTCCACTTAGTTGCCGTGGACGGATTCCGGATTTCCATGCGCAGGACGGAAGTACACAGCGAGAATGATTTTAAAGTTACGGTTCCGGGCAAAGCGTTGAATGAGATCCATAAGATCCTTGCGTCGGAAGATGACGAGCTGATGACGGTGTCTTTCACTGGAAAACACATACTTTTCCAAATGAACGAAACTCTTGTCGTATCTAGGCTATTGGAAGGCGAATTCTTACAATATCAGCGAAATCTGAGTATGGATTTCACGTCCAAGATTCGGATCAGCAAAAAAGATCTTCTCGACAGCATCGACAGAGCTGCGCTGATCAGCCGGGAGAGCAAAAATAGTCCGGTCCGATTGGAAATCGATAAAGAAAAAATGGTGATCACCTCCAATACGGAGCTGGGCAGCGCCTATGAGGAGGTACCGCTACAGCTTGACGGCGAGGGATTGACAATAGCCTTTAACCCTAAATATTATCTGGAAGCGCTTCGGGTCATCGACGAGGAGGAAGTCTGCATTCTCTACTCATCTTCCTTGACGCCCTGCATTATTCAAGATCCGGAAAAAGAGGACTATCAGTATTTCATTCTTCCCATTCGCCTTCATGCATAATTATGCATAAATCTGAATAACTAGGCGTAAATGCGGCGACATGGAGGTAGCCATGACAATCTGTAAAATAACGGGCGACTATATTCAATTGAATCAATTTCTGAAAAAAGAAAATGTGGCGTCCAGCGGCGGCGAGGCAAAGGTGATGATCCAAAACCAGATGGTATCGGTCAATGGCTCCATCGCTTTTGAGATCCGCAAAAAATTGCGGCCCGGCGATCGGATCAAGGTGGATGGTGTGGGCGAATATCTGTTGGAAGCAGAGTAAATAGTTGGCGTTTCGCCTTGCGGCGGAATTTTCTGGACAAAAGGACGGGATCCCCGTCTTTTTTCCGTATAGGGAATGGATTTGCCATGAAAGAGAGGTGAGGACCGGATTGTACGTGAAGCGCATTTTACTTCAAAACTATCGAAATTATGAATCCCTCAATTTGGATTTAACTCGAAATGTCAATATCCTCTGCGGCCAGAATGCGCAGGGGAAGACGAATTTGCTGGAGGCTATCTATTTTTGCGCCACAGGCCGGTCACACCGAACTGCGTATGATAGGGAATGCATTCGAGCCGGCGAGGAAGAAGCGCTGATCAAAATTCTCTATGAAAAGCACAGAGATGACACCATAGAGATCCATCTGCGAAAAAATGGCAGAAAATCCGTGGCGGTGAATGGATTTCCCGTCAAAAAGATCGACGATTTATTTGGCTGTTTTCATGTCGTCGTCTTTTCACCCGAGGATCTTTCGCTGATCAAAAGCGGGCCTGCGAGACGCCGCAAGTTTATGGATATTGAGATATGTCAATTGGATGCGGTGTATCTCCACAATCTTCAGCAATATCACAAAGTGTTGAAGCAGCGCAACCAACTGTTGAAGGATCTCTATCGAAATCCTTCTCAGAGGGATAGCGTATTCGCATGGGACGCCCAGCTGGCAGAGTACGGAGCTAAAATTGCCAAGCGGCGAAGCCAATTTTTACAGACGCTGGACAGCTATACCCGGGAGATTCATCAGCAATTGTCCCATGGCACGGAGCAGCTGGCTTTATCCTATGAGCAGGACGGCGAGGCGGACTCTCAGTCTCTGTTGGATCGGCTGACCCGCGGCTTACAGAGAGATATCCGGCAGGGAAGTACTCAGATCGGCCCTCACCGGGATGATATCCGCATTGCGATTAACGGAACGGATGTGCGAGTCTTTGGATCCCAGGGACAGCAGCGGACGGCGGCGCTTTCTATGAAGCTGGCGGAATTGAACATGGTCAAAAATGAAATCGGATATCCGCCGGTTTTGCTGTTGGATGATGTGATGTCGGAATTGGACTCGGAGCGCCAGCTACATTTGGTTCGCTATATCGAGGAAAACCAGACGATTCTCACATGCACCGGCATTGAGGATAGTTTGAAACGGATGCCCGCCGGAACCATTTATCGGGTGGAACAAGGTCACGTTCGAAAGGAGATATAGCCCAATGCATCATTTTTTTGCCTATCTATCCCGTATGAAATATATAAAGCGCTGGGGACTTATGCGGAACAGTCAGGAGGAGAATATTCAGGAACACAGTCTCCAGGTGGCTATGATCGCCCACAGTCTTGCCCTGATTGAGAACCGTCTTTTCGGGGGAACGCTGGATCCGGATCATATTTGCGTGCTGGCGGTGTACCATGAGACTTCGGAGGTGATCACCGGGGATCTGGCGACGCCGATCAAATATTTTAACCCGAAGATCAGCCAAGCGTACAAAGAGATCGAGGGGATCGCCAATGAGAAAATGCTGTCCATGCTCCCGGAAGAATTAAGGCAGGATTATACCCCTCTGCTTAATCCGCCGGATAAGGCCTCATATGACCTCGTGAAGGCCGCTGACCGCATCAGTGCGTATTGTAAGTGCCTGGAGGAAATGAAGGCCGGAAATCGCGAATTTGAGCGTGCCATGAATTCAATACGGGATTCCATTAACCAATACCAGCGCCCTTGCGTACAGTATTTCATGGATCATTTTATCGATAGCTTTTCGCTGACGCTGGATGAACTGAATTGAGGTAAGTATACAAAGGCCTAGATGCCTTAGCCGAAATCGTCCTTGGCATTAGAGATTTTATACAAATAATTAATATTATTTTAAAAATATATATACTAATTGATAAAATATATTGACATATTATAGAAATATTGTTATTATATATTGTGTAAGAAAAGAAAAAATCTTAGTAAGGAAACAACATTGATTTTATGGTTCTGATCAAATCTATTTACTATGAAGCCACGAACATTAAGCGGCGGGTTATGTGGTAATGTTGCGTCAGCTATTTTGTTAAATTGGTATGCAGATGCTGTTAATTCAAGTTATGTTAGACCGGCAGATATGGGGGCAGCTCTAATCAATACGATGAACCAAATAAGTGGTGGTAATATAGGGCACTATTCGGAAATTAAGAGACATATTAATACATATCTCACGATCTAGGTAGGGAAGTCAGCCTCCTGTGTTTATTCCCAACCATTTAATTATAATACGGTAAAGGGAAGAATCAATTCTAACAGACCGGTAATAGTTAAAACTGTTAATCATCCGACATACAAAAATCATTGGGTTACTGCTTATGGATATTCTGAATATAGATCAACGGCTCCTTATACTACGTATCTTATTATAAATAATGGCTGGGGAGACAATGGAGTCAAGATATTGATTGAAAATCAATCGCAGTATTTGGATGGGCAAGTCTGGCTAGGCGTATAAGAGAGGAGCTACTATGTTGAAAAAGAGCAGCGCTGCGTTTGGTGTTCTCATGGTTCTGCTAGCTCTGTTCGGTTGCAGTCACAGGAACCAAACTGCGCGGAGCCTCGTCTCCCGCGATGTGGACTGGGAAAAACTTGATGCGATCAAGCTGCAGTACCAAACTTTGTATGTTGACATTGAGGATATGGAAGTATTGCAAGATATTTTATCGAGTGTAACTCTAGGGGATACGCCACAGCCCGCTCCAAGTGGATGGACGTTTGCCTTATGCTTCGACAATAAGAATCAGGCGGTCTTAACCTTAGAGAAACGTCGGACCGATGAATTTTACATTGTGTATGGCGATCTGGAATATAAAGTCACGGCATGCGGATCTGAATTGTATGACTATTGTTTAGATACCTTCCATCAGAAGGGATTTGCCATTGATCCATAAACTATTATGCAATGGCCTATCAGTCTGGCCTTGCAAAGAATGCTTCCTTTCGTGAGGTAGTGGGTATGGTGACTTCATTTTACCTCTTTGGAACGCATTCTTCTACTGTTTTTTTCTCTTCCTTCTTCTCCCTGTGTCCAATATGTATTGTAGTCCTACAAGTTTGTCGGCTCAATTTTTTATATAGCCATAGACAGGACAAGCCCACCAGATAAAAAAACGGAGTTATTTGGTGGGCTGTATTGTCATGCCCAAATAAAGCGTAGACAACGCATCTCTCCAGAGACGATTTGTAAAGCACTTTTTAATCATGTTCACAAAATAGCTGGCTTTTTTCGTTTGCCAATATTTACAGTTGATTTTTTCTGCGTCTCTTGCGTATAATAAGAGTAGGGAAATCCCTACTTTTCATGTTTTGCAAGGAGGTGTACGACTATGTTAGCAAATACGTTTGTGGATAACGCCAAAGTCATGGCAAAGGGCCAGGTTACGATTCCGAAAGATATTAGGGAAGTCCTCGGCGTGGCAAGCGGTGATCGTATTACGTTTATTGTTGAAGGAAACACTGTCCGCATTGTCAATTCTGCTGTTTACGCTATGCAGGTGCTGCAAAGGGAAATGGTCGGAGAAGCAGAGCGCACCGGCTTAACCTCCGATGATGATGTTATGGCACTTGTGAAAGAATTGAGAAATGAGGACGAAAACGCATGATGTATATGAGCTTGAGCATGTAGATTGGAATGGCGGCGGAGGTTACGCTGCGCTTTAGAGAATATTCAATTATTGGTTCCTTAAACCTCATGTCTTGAGTTATATTATTCATAGCGGTGTTACGTTTTTCTATTACATGGTCGGATAAAGGTCAGGATTCTTATCCCCTCTTAGGGTTTCCTCCAGGCCGCTTTCGAGAACTATCTCCGGCAGGTTCTTTAAGAACTGCTGTGCGTTCCGGTAGGCGATGCCGTCTTCCGTATCCACAGCCTCACCGAGATAAAGGACATACCGGCCTGCCAGCTTACCATAGCGCGGCGAGGTCAATGCCAACTTTTCTTCATTTAAAAGATGTCTGGCCTGCTCTCGAACACACTTATCGCTGTGCTTGATTTCATAGGCGGCGCATTGTTTTTTTTCTTTGTCGTAGATCACCATGTCATATTCGCCGCTGTCAAACTGCAGCTTGAACACCCTGTATTTCTTCGGGAGCGCTTTCATTGATTCCAACAGGATGATATCCTCCAGCATCCGGCCCCGGACTTCTTCCAGAATACGCTCTGTAATCTGGGATTTACTCTCGTCATCAAGAGAAGCAAATGTTTCATCCTGCAACAAAGAATGTACAAGAGCCTGCGCCTGACAATACCGCATCCCTGGCTGCGTAAACAGCACCCGCTCCTCCGGCTCAATTCCCACTGTACCATACTCTGTCGGACAGATGACAATGAGGTCCAATGCCTGCAAATACTTTTTAATCTGCGCCACATGAGAGGATGTGAGTCCAATCGTCTGTTCTTCCTTGTTTCGGATCTCTAAAATCTGCATTAACCTTTCGGTCACGGCCTGCTCATCAATGGCATTCAGGATATCTGTCCGTTTTTCAGGATCGCGCTCCCGTTTCAGGTTATGCGCTGTGATCCCCAGGTCATGGGAAACAAAATCCCTGGTCAGCACTTCCAACACGAACCGATGGTTCATGTCTTCTATAATTCGGTTAATCGCACCTGTCAGCTCGCCCGCTTCATACAGAGTACGCAAATGGCCGAAATATCTCCCATATTCAAAGCAGGCAAGGGAATGCTGGATGTTTTTACAGATAGCCGTATCAATATATCTGCGTGTGGATTCATCATCACGGAATGCCACGCCTTCATCCTTTAATTCTTCATCGTCAAAGTCCGTTTCCCCCATCCGCAGTGTTCCTCCGTAACGAATATATTCATCGATACTGTCAATACCAAGAAGACGGCTGTATTCCCGATAAGGAATAAACGTCGTATGGAAAGTTCTTTCCCTGTCATATAATTCGTTATCCCTTGCAAACCAAAAACCCAGGGAGTCTGTACCGGACAGCACAATCTTCATTCCCATCATGGTGTAGATATCCGAGAACAGGGCAGCGGAATCGATGAAATCTTTCATGAGTGTGACCTCATCCATGAAAACGTACCTGTATCCTGCTTTCCACAGTTTATCCAGGTCACGGCCCGCCATGTCCATTTCATCTGTAGGGCGCAGCTTCACATAGGCTGTCTTTGCAAAGTCTTCTTCAGACATATCCCCAATCGCCTGGAGTAAAAGTGTTGTTTTGCCCGTCCGTCTAAGGCCATAGAGGATGCAGACCCGTGTCCGTACCGTTCCATGCAGATACTGAGGAATACGATAAAAAATATCTCGTTTTTCAAGGCCTTTGACTTCTGAAACCATTTCGGCCAGTGCCGCTCCGGTTTTTATCTTAGTTTCATAAACGTCCTCTTTATCCGGGTACTGCTTTCTAAGCTCTTTCAACCGTTCCTGAAGCCGCTTGCGTTTTTCGATCTTTTCACGGACTTCCTCCACTTCTTCTTCCCGGAGGTATTGACTCTTTACCCTCCCATCTTCTTTCCACTGGCGATAGTACCTTGTTTTCCCACGAATGTTCTTTTTGGAAATGTAGCCGATGGGAAGCATAGCGATCTGTTCTTCGATCTGATGCATCAGGTCATACATATTCATCATGCTGACTTCCACCTTTCTTTTCTGCCTCATTATATCCTACTGTAACCTACTTGTCAATAGGTTACAACAAATAGCAACGATTTATTCATACCAAAGGGAAAAATAAGAGGGAACGCCGCTGATACTGCACTTTCCAAAGAAATTTTTCCGCAGAAACTGCAACAATGCCGGATTCTATAATTGACAAGGGACAAGAGTTGCGATATAATAAAAAAAATGCGTGTACGGGCACAAGGGGGGTATGAAGATGGCCATCACCATCAAAGAGATCGCGCAGAAGGCCGGCGTCTCCAGAGGGACCGTAGATCGTGCGCTCAATGGGCGGGGCGGCGTGAGTCCGGAGGTGGAACGAAGGATTCTGGATATTGCCAATCGTTACGGATATAAACCCAATAAGCTGGCAAAAGCTCTGGCAACCAAGGCGAATCCAAGCAAAATCGGACTTATCAGCATTGAGAACATTTTTTTTGATCAGGTAATCGAAGGCGTCAATCGAGCGGAGGAGGAGATCGCGGATTTTGGCGTTACGGTTTGCCGCAAGATGATCAAGGGATACGACGCCAAGAGCCAGCTCGAGGCCATTCACTCCATGGTGTGTCAGGAGAAGGTGGATGCGCTGGCAATCTCGCCGGTGAGTGACCGGCAGGTGATCGCGCGGCTGGAAGAGCTGGCGGCAGATGGGCTCCCCATTGTAAATGTCAACATGGACGTGCCATATCCTAAGAAGCTAGCCTATGTGGGCTGCGACTATTTTAAAAGCGGACGGACGGCGGCGGGGCTCATGGGGCTCATTACAGGGGAGCGCGCACAGGTGGGCATCATTTCCGGATGCGGCAATGTGACAGGGCATACCCAGCGGGTTGAAGGTTTTATGAGCGTTGTGAAGGATGAGTATCCGAACATACAGGTAGTGGATATTGCGGATAGCTATGACGATGAACAGCGGTCCTACGATGCGGTTGAGGCTATGTTGAGACAGAATCCGCAGATCGACGCGCTGTGCTTTACCACAGGCGGGGCGGGCGGTGGTCTTAAGGCGGCTGAGGCTCTGCGGGGAAAAACGCTTCGAATCGTGGCTTTTGATCAGACTCCGGTGACGGAGCGATATCTCATGGATGGCCTAATCAAGGCTATCGTTTGCCAGCAGCCCAATGAACAGGGATATCAGGCGATACGGCTTTTATTTGAATACTTAATGGAAGGGGAAAGGCCCGCGTCGCAGCAAGTTTTGACAGAGCTGACCATAAAAATCAAGCAGAGCGTAGAGAGCGAAAGTAGAGGAGGAGCGGTATGACAATTAAGAGTGTATTCGATCCGGAATTTGCAGAGTATGGAAAAGTGGTGGAGGGATATGATTTTACAGAGCTGCTAGGAATTTTGCGCCAGATCTCGCCAAAGCCGGAGGATGCGGTGATTTACGTTCCCAGCGTGAAGGAGTTGGAAGCCCTTCCTGTCTGTAAGGATCTATCGGACAGAGCTTACGGCGGAATGCCAATCCAGATTGGCTACTGCAATGGCAGCAATACGAAGCTCAATAGTTTGGAGTACCACCGGGATAGTGAGATCAATATTGCGGATGACGATATGATTTTATTGCTGGGGCGTGAGCAGGACATCCAAAATGGACAGTACGATACGGCCAAGGTGAAGGCCTTCCGCGTGCCAAAGGGTTGTGCTGTGGAGGTGTATGGCACGACTTTGCACTACGCGCCCTGTGAGGGAAACAGGGGAGCCGGATTTCGGGTTGTGGTCGTTCTTCCAAAGGGTACCAATACGGAGAAGCCGGCCTTCACGCCGGCATGTGAAGAAGACCGGTGGATGACGGCGCGGAATAAATGGCTGCTAACGCTTCCCGGCACCGAGGATGCACACAAGGGAGCCTATGTGGGATTGATCGGCGAGAACATCGATATTGATCCCGATATCCGTTGACCCGGAGGAAGAGAGATGGATACAAAATTTGTCATTGGCATCGATATTGGTACGTCGGGGTGCAAATGTATTGCGCTGAATAGAGACGGGCAGATTCTCGGATCCGCGGTAAAGGAGTATCCGCTGTATCAGCCAAAGGCTGGATGGACAGAGCAGAATCCGGAGGATTGGTGGTCCGCCGCCGCCCAGGGATGTAGAGAAATCATGGAGACGGTACAGGATGCGGAGTGTGCCGGTGTAAGTTTTTCCGGACAAATGCACGGCATGGTGGCTCTCGACGGCAATTATCAGCCGGTACGGCCCTCAATCTTATGGAATGACCAGAGAACCCAAAAGCAATGCGACGAGATAACAGAGTTGGCGGGTGGGCTTGCGTCTCTGCTTCACTATACGAACAATCGCATGTTGACAGGGTACACGGGGGGCAAGATCCTGTGGATGAAAGAGGAGGAGCCGGAGAATTACGCAAGGACGAAAGTCATTGTCAACCCGAAGGATTACATACGATATAAGTTGACAGGCGTTATCTGCACTGAGGTCTCCGATGCGTCGGGCTACGGTCTATTCAATGTGGAGAGACGGGAATGGGCGTGGGAGCTCATTGAGAAGATCGGAATTGATCGAGGACTGTTTCCACCCTGTGTAGAGTCCATGGAGCAGACAGGCGTAGTGACAGAAAAAGCGGCCAGGGAGTGTGGGATCCCGGCGGGAACGAAGGTATACGGCGGCGGCGGCGACGCGGTTATCTCAACAACAGGGATGGGACTCGTTCAGTCGGGAAGAGTGGGCGTCACGTTGGGCACATCTGGCGTGGTGGCCATGGGGCTTCCCTCCTTTATGCCAAATCCGGATGGAAAGCTACAGGTATTTTGCAACAACAAACCGGAAACATGGCACGCTATGGGAGTGACGTTGGCGGCGGCGGGATCCTATCAGTGGTTTCGGGATGCGCTGGGTAGCCACGAGCTGGCAAGGCAGAAGGCGGAGGGGATCGACGCATATCGCTTGTTGGATGGGGAGGCAGAGGCAGTAGCTCCGGGGGCTGAAGGGTTGATCTATCTGCCCTATCTGACCGGAGAGCGGTGTCCCCTGAATGATCCCAATGCAAGAGGTGGATTTATCGGCGTCACATCACTCCACAGAAAAGGGCATTTCGCCAGAGCTGTCCTGGAAGGAGTCGCCTTTTCCCTTAGACAAGTGTATGAACTCATTATGTCAGTCAATCCGTGTGCGCCCACGGAGATTATAGTATCGGGCGGCGGTGCAAAGAGCCCCCTGTGGAGGCAGATCTTAGCCGACATCTTTCAGCTCCCTGTACATACCGTCTACGGGTCTGCGGAAGGGGGAGCTTTCGGCGCTGCCTTGGTGGCTGGGGCCGGGTGCGGCCTGTGGGACAGCATAGAGGAGGCTATGGAATTGGCGAGACCGGACAGTGAGATTCTTCCGCGAGCGGAGTATAGAGAACTGTACGAGGCATTATTTTTGAAATATACGAAGCTGTATGGCAGCCTAAAATGGTTTTTTGAGGATACAAAATAAATTGCCGCATAGCGGCGGAGTGGAGGTATAGGATGAATAATATTCCATGTGTTAAGCTGGGGATTGTGTCGGTGAGCCGAGATTGTTTTCCCGTCAGCCTAAGCGAAAGGAGACGCCGGGATGTAGTGAGCGCATGTCAGACGGCGGGCGTTGAGATTTTTGAAGCCCCTACCTGTGTCGAGAACGAGAAAGATTCGGTAAAAGCGCTGGCAGAAGTCCAGGCGGCAGGTGTCAACGCCTTGATCGTGTTCCTCGGCAATTTTGGCCCGGAGAGCTCGGAGACCATTTTGGCCCAGCGGTTCCAAGGCCCCGTCATGTTTGTAGCGGCGGCGGAAGAAACGGGTGAGGATCTGTATGACGGTCGGGGCGATGCGTACTGCGGTATGCTCAACTGCTCTTATAATCTGGCTCTTAGGGGAATCCGCGCCTATATTCCAGAATACCCCGTGGGAACGGCAACGGATATTGTGTCCATGATTCAGGACTTCGTCCCAGTCGCCCGCGCGGTCATTGGACTGAGCAAACTGAAAGTCTTTAGTTTTGGTCCCCGGCCCCAGGATTTTATAGCCTGCAATGCGCCAATTCAGCCACTGTTTGACCTGGGCGTAGAGATCCAGGAAAATTCAGAGTTGGATTTATTGGTCGCCTACCGCAAGCATGAGAATGACCCCCGAATTGAAGGGCTTGCGAGAGAGATGGCGGAGGAGACCGGATCCCAAAATCCCTACGCCGGTATCTTGCCCAAATTGGCTCAGTACGAGATTACTTTGATGGACTGGGCTCAGGAGAATTTGGGCTCCCGCGAATACTGTGTATTTGCCAATAAATGTTGGCCCGCTTTTCAGACGGAATTCGGATTCGTCCCCTGCTATGTCAATTCCAGACTGGCGGCTAAGGGATATCCGGTCAGCTGCGAAGTTGATATCTTCGGGGCCGTCAGCGAGTATATCGGAGTCTGTATTGCGGATGATGCGGTTACGCTGTTGGATATAAACAATTCTGTGCCCAAAGATATGTACGATGCGGACATTGCCGGTCAGTATGCGTACACGCTTCAGGATGTCTTCATGGGATTCCACTGTGGAAATACCCCGGTCTGTAAGCTGAAGAAGGCCAACATGAGCTATCAGAGAATCATGAAGCGGTCTCTGGAGCCGGATTCGGAGCCCAATATCACCCGCGGTACTATGGAGGGCGATCTTGTTGACGGAGAGATCACCTTCTATCGTTTACAGGGCAATGCAAGAGGAAAATTGACGGCCTATGTGGCGCAGGGGGAGGTTCTTCCCGTTGCGACCCGCTCTTTCGGGGGAATTGGCATTTTTGCCATTAAGGAGATGGGACGTTTCTATCGCCATGTGCTGATTGAGAAGAACTATCCCCATCACGGAGCGGTCGTCTTCGGCCACTATGGGAAGGCGATCTATTCTACACTTCGCTATCTGGGAATCGAGGATATCTCCTTCAATCAGCCCAGTGGAATGCTGTATAAGACAGAAAATCGTTTTGCATAGACAAGGGAGCGGAGCGCCCACCTATGGCAGCCGGACATTGCCACAGGTGGGCGAACTTTTTTACTCATCTAACACAGCAATACCCACACGAGATACCATATGATCAACAGTAGGATGATAACCGGCGCAAACGAAGTGAGCAAAATGCCGCCGGAAGCTAATGGCAGCAGCCATCCGGCCCGGTCAGCTGCGATTACGATAAGGGATAAGGCAGCGGTGGTGAGAAAGGCATTGGTGATGTTGCGCCCGATGGTATTGTGGAACAGAAAGTTCCACAGGCCGGTGAAAACAGGAGTTGTAAACAAAGCGGCGGTCTTAAAAATCACTTTGAGGAACATGAAGACCATCGCCGTAGCGAGCAGAATCAATAGCCCCACCGGCGCCCATTTGGCAAAGCTATCTGAGATATAACGGCGCATCAGATAGTCAACTCCATAGTTAGCGGCCAGGCCGGCCAACACGATGACACACTGCCAGAAATACCAGACAAAAAAGTGTGTCAGCCAGGAGCTGCCGCCCAGCTTAATAAACCGGTCCAAAAGATCCTGGAGCAGATTGATGATAAAGGCGAGCACAAACATCTGCGCTGCCTCTAGAAGAAAGGCGGTGAAGCTCGTGCGCATCATGACATAAATACCTGTAGCGTCGCTGACTTCGCCTAGGAATGGCAGGCAGCTCAAGAGTACTTTTGACGGACCTTCCGCCCCCATGGCGCAGATGCTGATGA
>JAHZBS010000043.1:1628-14735 GCA_019423265.1 Clostridiales bacterium | reverse complement strand
ACTAAGGATCTAGTGTCCCTTTTCGACTTGAGGGTTCGAGTCCCTCCAACTGCACAGATCATGATAATCCGGGGAGACTTCGGATTTTTGGTATATCTCTAGTGCGAAAGCGGCGGTATTGCGAGTGATACCGCCGCTTTTGCCGTTCTATAGGGGAAGATAGCAAAATTATAGTTTGGGATGGGGAAATTTTTACTGTTATAGTATACAATCTTTTGCGAGATCATGGAAGTATTGGAAAAAACATATAAAAATTTAAAAATCTCTTGACATTGGCCTCCAGGAACGCTATTGTTCTATATAGGGGCGCCTCTGCCCCTTTGGGTTTTGTGTCTTGATTCTATCCGGTTGCAGGTCAACTACGACGAAATGGAAAATAAAAGAGGAGAGGAGTACATGATGAAGAAACTGCCAATCGTCTTACCTCCGGATATCGTGTCGGAGTGCTGGACGATTTATAAAATGGCCGTCATTCAAACACATCCAAACGTGGAGGAATGGCTAGCCTCAAAAAAATTGGACGTTTTTTTGTATGGCAAGAACCGGCCATTCTTTGGGGAGTTTGGAGAATGCGGGGCAATGTATCCGCTGTCCTATTTCAACGACATTCTACAGTGCCATGAGGTTACCATCGCAAACCCCGGCGACATCGTAGAGGTGGTTGAACGGGAGATTGACCAAGGCCACTATCTTGTGGTGGACTTGAACTTTACAACGCTGATGCACGACACGGCCCATGAAGCGCCATATATACATGAAATTCTCATTTACGGGTACGATGAGGAGCGAAAGGTCTTTTATTACGGAGGAGCCGAGGAGGATGAACTCGCGTATGATGTTTTCTTAGAGAATTTCACCTCCGTTTGGGAGCTGTACAGGGGAGATGACAAGCGGCGGTATACGCGGAGATTGTGGCATTTTCCGGTGACAAGCATATCTCTCAGGTTGGACTATCACAATGACAACGCCTGCTTTGATCTGCTGAGAAAGATTGAGCGGGAGTGGAAGGTTGGCACGTCGACGGAGACCCGGTATACTGCCACAGGCGATATAGAAGAGCAATCCACCTACCACACAGGCATCTATGCCCTTCTTTTTCTGCGGGATCAATTGACTGGGATGTTGGAGCAAAGCCCCTCGGATCAGGACTGCTACAATGCTATGCTTACAATCCTTAAATTGTGTGAGCATCGCGCCCTGCTGCTCAGGTCTATGGCTTGGTTCATCAACCGAAATGGTTTGCTGGAGAGGGAGGATTCGGCGGAGCCCATACGCGCGGCCTATGAGCGATATTCACGGTGCGTTGACGAGATGACAATCACCCGTCTAAATTTCCTGAAATATTTGGAGACAAAGAATGCTGCGACGCTTCAAAAAGTGATTGATCGCTTGCATGTCCAGTATACATTGGAGTACGGGGCGTTAGAGCAATTTTTGCAGACGGCCAAGGAGTTTTACCACTGATGGGAAAGTTTTTTATTCAACATAGTATAGGAGGAAATTAGCATGGATTTTCAAAAGTTAAGACAGTTTATGGATCGGTTGACGGCGGAAAAGGTGCCGGGAAATGCGATCTGCGTGTATCAAGACGGGAAAAAGGTCTTTGAGTATGCGTCGGGATATGCGGATCTGGAGACCCAAACGCCCATGACGGGGCGAGAGCTTCTCAATATCTATTCATGCACCAAGCTGACTACGGTGACGGCGGCGCTGCAACTGTATGAGCAGGGGGTATTTCTGCTGACGGACCCGCTTTACGAATACATGCCGGAATTTAGAGAGATGGAGATCTGCACAGAGGACGGCCGCTGCGAGAAAGCAAAAAATCCCATCACGATTGGCAATCTATTTTCCATGACGGCTGGATTTAACTATGATATTGGCCTTCTCAACACGGCGGAGCTCAAGGAGCAGACGGGAGGGCGATTTGACACGGAAACCGTGGTGCGCAGCCTTGCAAAGCAACCGCTTTGCTTTGAGCCGGGGACGCGCTGGCAGTACAGCCTTTGCCACGATGTTCTGGCGGGGCTTGTCTGCGCGCTGACCGGCAAACCCTTCCGCGTCTATGTCCGGGACAATGTATTTGCTCCGCTGGATATGCAAGAAACCTATTACCACCGCACGCCGGAGATTGAGAGCCGGATGGCCAGCCAGTACACTTTTGTGGAGGAGAGCGGCGAGATGCAGGACGCCGTGGAGGCGCAGCGGGCTGGCCGAACCAACCGCGGTTACTTTAAAAAGGTGGATAAGTCCGTGGGGAATTTTGTTCCGGGCTGCGAATATGACAGCGGCGGGGCCGGGATTGTGACGGCAGTTCCCGATTACGCCAAGCTGCTTGCGGCACTTGCAAACGGCGGGTTGGGGCTGACGGGAGAGCGCATTCTGTCCGATGCAACGGTCCGGCTGATGAGGACAAACCATCTCACGGAGCAGACGGCTCCATCCTTCAACTGGGATCACCTCGCCGGCTATGGCTACGGCCTGGGCGTGCGCACCATGGTTGACCCGGTGCGCGGCGGCTCCAACAGTTCCATCGGGGAGATTGGCTGGGGAGGCGCTGCCGGCGCCACAGCGATGGTCGATACTTCGCGCCGTCTCGCCGTGTTTTACTCACACCATATGCTGAATCCCCAGGAGGGCTACTACCAACCCAGACTTCGGAATGTGGTCTACTCCTGTCTGGATAACTGAGACCGGCGGCACTTCACCTTCACAGATAGCGAACGTGGGAAATTTGGCGTTCGCTATTTGCATACCGCTAAACAAATCAAAGGAGAGAAGATTATGAGTCTATCCATTGTGGAACGCGCGAGACACACAGAGGTTTTGGGAGAATATGATGTTCTGGTGGCCGGAGGCGGTATCGCCGGAGTTGCCGCGGCGCTTGCGGCTGCAAGGGAAGGCGCCAGGGTGTTGCTGGTTGAGCGAGAGTGCATGGTGGGTGGGCTTGCCACCGCTGGCCTGATTGCCGTTTATCTGCCCCTCTGTGACGGGGAAGGGAGGCAAGTGAGTTTCGGTATCAGCGAGGAATTGCTTCGGCTCTCCATCCTCCACGGCGCGGACGGCGATGAGCCAAAGGCGTGGCTCTCCGGTGGAAACCGGGAGGAGAAGAGGGCCAAACGCTACCAGGTCCAGTTTAATCCTCATTTTTTTGCCCTGGATATGGAAAGGCAGCTGCTTGCGGAGGGGGTTTCCATCCTCTATGATACCCTGATCTGTGGGACGGCCGTGGCAGAAGATAGAATCACCCATGTGGTCGTGGAGAATAAAAGCGGCCGCGCTGCGTATGCGGTAAAATCGGTGGTGGACGCCACAGGCGACGCGGATGTCTGCAAGCTGGCCGGCGCTGAGACAGCCCTCTTTCAGCAGGGAAACGTGTTGGCACAGTGGTATTATTATGCCAGCAAAGGAAAAATTGGTCTGCGCGGACTTGGCGCGGCGGATATACCGGATGAGGAGAAGAAGGGGCAGCAAGTTGAGATGCTGGTTCCCCGGCGGTTCACGGGCCTTGACGGGCAGGAGATCAGTGAGATGGTACAGCTGGGACACGGGAAGATGTACGAGGATATTCTACAGCATCGCCTGTCAGAGCCAGATTTCCAGCCGGTAACCATGCCCACGATTCCGCAGATTCGAATGACGCGGCGCATTGTAGGGGCCCAAACACCTGACGCGGCGCAGATGCATCAATATATGGGCGATAGTATCGGCATGGTTGGCGATTGGCGCAAGCGCGGCCCGGTGTATGAGATTCCCTTCGGATCGCTGTACGGCCGGAGGATTCGCAACGTAATCACCGCAGGCCGCTGTATATCGGTGACGGATGCCATGTGGGATATCACCCGCGTGATTCCGGTTTGCGCCGTCACAGGCGAGGCCGCGGGGTGCGCCGCCGCCATGACCGATGATTTTCAGGGGCTGGCGGTGGAGCGGTTGCAGGGAAAACTGAGGGAAAAAGGGATCCCTCTGCATGAGCAGGATTTGTAGGCTGAGAAACCAGGTCCCGGCGGGGGTGCGGCCTCCAACACAGGGCATATTTCCTATGGCCCCAGAATATAAATAGGTATACTGACTGTTGGAGGTCGCTATGCCAGAGAAAAAAAGTGGAGAGGGGATCATCCAGGGAGGCCACATTGATCCGCAGATACTGGGATTCGAGGAGGGAGATTGCCCGAAATTTAAGACTCACATTCAGGACGACGTTTTGACAGTAACCATTTACCGAGGGCTGCTGAAGAGGGAGAAGCGGTATTTTAACATTGCGACGGGAAAGGAAATTTTCCGCTGATCAATTTACATTTTTCACGAGGCGTGCTATAATGAATCGTAAACTGGTATGATCAGCCGCTAAACCGGCTAAACATAAGGAGGAAAACCATGGCAGTAAAGCGCGTCTATGTTGAAAAAAAACCGGGCTTCCGTGTGGAAGCGGGAGGGCTCTTACAGGACTTGCGGGATAATCTTGGCCTGTCAGCGCTGGCGGAAGTCCGGATCTTACATCGATATGATATCGATCCTATATCGGAGGAGGTCTATCAGAGGGCCATGAGCAGAATTTTGTCGGAGGCCCCTGTCGATATGGTGTCGGAAGAGGATGTAGAATTGGACTCAGACACGAAGGTTTTTGCCGTGGAATATCTGCCCGGACAGTATGATCAGAGGGCGGACTCCGCCCAGCAGTGCATCCAGATTTTGGGCGCGGAGGAGCATCCGTCTGTGAGCTGTGCAAAAGTGTATCTGCTCAGGGGAGATCTGACGAAGCAGGATGTGGAGCGGGTCAAGGAATACTGCATCAACACCGTGGATTCGCGGGAGGCAGCGCTTGAAAAGCCTGAAACCTTGGAGGTAGAATACGGGGTTCCCTCCGATGTGGCTGTCTTGACGGGCTTCACTCAGAAAACGGAGGCCGAGATTGCGGCCATGGTGCAGGAGCTAGGGCTTGCCATGAGCAACGCGGATCTGCTGCATACACAGCGCTATTTCCGGGATGTGGAGGGGCGCGATCCCAGCATTACAGAGATCCGTGTGCTGGACACCTATTGGTCGGATCACTGCCGGCACACCACCTTTTCCACTGTCATCGAAGAGGTGCAGATCGAGGAGTCCACTCTGACCAAGCCCATTCGCGCCGCCTATGATGAATACAAGGCCGGCCGGCGCTCCCTGGGGCGGGAGAGCAAGCCGGAATGCCTGATGGATATTGCGCTCATGGCGATGCGGGAGCTGAGGGCAGCCGGCAAGCTAGATGATTTGGAAGAATCCGATGAGATCAACGCCTGTAGCATCGTGATCCCTGTGGATGTGAACGGCCACACGGAGGAGTGGCTGCTGATGTTTAAGAACGAGACGCATAATCATCCGACGGAGATTGAACCTTTCGGCGGCGCCGCCACTTGCCTGGGCGGTGCGATTCGAGATCCGCTGAGCGGGCGCTCATACGTATATCAGGCCATGCGCATCACAGGAGGGGCAGACCCGACGGCGCCTGTGAGGGATACCATCAGCGGAAAGCTTCCACAGCGCAAGATTGCCAGGGAGGCGGCGAAGGGGTATAGCTCCTACGGCAATCAGATCGGCTTGGCCACAGGGTATGTCAAGGAGATCTATCATCCGGGCTATATGGCAAAGCATATGGAGCTGGGTGCCGTTATGGCGGCGGCTCCCAGAGAGAATGTCATCCGCGGAAAAGCAGAGCCGGGGGATGTGGTTATCTTGCTGGGCGGCCGGACAGGCCGGGACGGATGCGGCGGCGCGACCGGTTCCTCGAAAGCCCACACAAAAGATTCCCTGGCCACGTGCGGCGCGGAGGTGCAGAAGGGAAATCCGCCGACGGAGCGGAAGATTCAGCGGCTATTTCGCAACCCGCAGGTGAGCCGTCTGATCAAGATCTGCAACGATTTTGGGGCCGGCGGCGTCTGCGTTGCCATTGGAGAGCTGGCGCCGGGCCTGTTTATTCATCTGGATCAGGTTCCTAAGAAATATGCGGGATTGGATGGAACGGAGCTTGCCATCTCGGAATCCCAGGAGCGGATGGCTGTCGTGGTTGAGGCGCAGGATGTGGCGGCTTTTCTGGCGGCGGCGGCGCGGGAGAATCTGGAAGCGGTGCAGGTGGCAGAGGTGACGGAGCAGGCAAGGCTGGTCATGCAGTGGAGAGGCCATATCATCGTGGACATGAGCCGTGACTTTCTGAATACCAACGGAGCTCCCAGCTATACAAAGGTGAAGGTGGCAGCGCCGTCGGACGCGCGGCCTGTATCGATCCCCGAAGCAATTGAAGGAAAAGAGCTGGCTGACGGAATGAAAGAGATCCTGTCAGACTTGAATGTTTGCAGCCAAAAGGGTTTGGTGGAGATGTTTGATTCGTCCATCGGCGCGTCCACAGTCCTGATGCCATACGGCGGAAGCTGCCAGCTGACGCCCATTCAGGCTATGGCGGCGAAGATTCCCGTGGAGAATGGCGAGACGACCACCGCTTCGATGATGGCCTACGGGTATGATCCGGTGTTGTCCTCCTGGAGCCCTTTCCATGGAGCGATCTATGCGGTCATGGAGTCGGTGGCCAAGATTGTGGCGGCGGGCGGCGACTATCGGAAGATCCGGTTTACATTCCAGGAGTATTTTGAGCGGCTGGATCAGGACTCCACCAGGTGGGGAAAGCCATTCGCAGCTTTATTGGGCGCTTATGTGGCCCAGATGCGGCTTGGCCTGGCCTCCATCGGGGGCAAGGATTCCATGTCGGGCTCCTTCCAGGATCTGCATGTGCCGCCGACCTTGGTTTCCCTGGCGGTGACGGTGGAGTCCACGGAGCACATCCTGACTCCGGAATTTAAGCAGGCCGGCCACCGGGTCATTCTGCTGGAGACGAAACTCGGTGAGGATGGGGTGCCGGACTTTGAGGCGGCCATGGGGATGTACGACAGAGTTGTGGAGGCCATGCGCCAACAGAAAGTGCAGGCGGCTTACGCCATAACAGCTGGCGGGGTTGTGGAGGCCGTGGCGAAGATGGCATTTGGCAACAAAGCCGGTTTCGCCTTTGAGAAATCGGCTGAGGGGTATCTGACCAAGGCGCCGGTCTATGGTTCCCTGGTGCTTGAGCTGGCGGAGGGCGTCAATCCCCGTGAGATTTTTGGAAAGGATTCGCCGGTCCTTCTCGGCGTTGTGGCGGAGGACAGCCTCTTTACGCTGGACGGACAGGTTGTCCTGATGGAGGATGTTTTAGAAGCGTATACGAGAAGGCTGGAGAAGGTCTACAAGACACAGACGAAGGAGACTTCCGACTGCGGGGGAGTGCCGCTGTACACCGAGGCCCAGAAGCGCGTATACGCGGGCAACCGCGTCGCGGGCAAGCCCAGAGTCTTCATACCCGTTTTTCCCGGAACGAACTGCGAATATGATACGGCCAGGGCCTTTGCCATGGCAGGGGCTGAGCCGGATGTGTTTGTATTTCGAAATTTGTCTTCAAGCGATATCACCGAATCCATCGAAGAAATGGAAAAGAGAATCCGCAAAGCGCAGATCCTGATGTTGAGCGGTGGCTTCTCAGCCGGTGACGAGCCGGAGGGGTCGGGCAAGTTTATTGCCACGGTTTTTTCAAATGCGCGTCTCCAGGAGGCGACCATGGAGCTTTTGACGGCCCATGACGGTCTGGCGTTGGGAATTTGCAATGGATTCCAGGCTCTGATCAAATTGGGGCTTGTCCCTTACGGGGAGATCCGCGAGCTGAGCGACGCCTCACCGACGCTGACCTATAATACCATCGGCCGGCATGTATCCTGCATGGTCAACACGCGAGTCGTGTCGAGTCTGTCGCCGTGGCTGGCAAAATCAGAGCCTGGGGAGATTCACACTATCGCGGTTTCCCACGGCGAGGGCCGCTTTGTGGCCTCGAGGGAAGTGCTGGAGAAGTTGAAGGCGGCGGGACAGATTGCGACGCAGTATGTGGACGCCAAGGGCAACCCTTCCATGGAGGTTCCGCATAATCCCAACGGGTCCATGTGGGCGATTGAGGGTATCACCTCCCCCGATGGCAGGGTGCTTGGCAAGATGGGGCATTCTGAGCGCATCGGAAACCAGGTGGCGAAAAATATTCCGGGCCAGAAGGATCAAAAGATTTTCCGCGCCGGCGTCGAATATTTCCTAGCATAGATGAGAAAAATTTAAAGACGGTTCCGTAGGTGAACCGTCTTTCCTATATCCGGGGTGTACAGCCGATTGAGGCGGAAGGAGGCAGGCATGACAGAAAAGGAGAGAGTGGAGGCGCTTCGCCTTCGCATGGGGCAAGAGCAGATCGATACGTATATCATCCCCACCGAGGATGACCATCAGAGCGAATATGTGGCAGAGTATTGGAAAGTCCGCCAATGGCTCAGCGGGTTTACAGGATCGGCGGGAACCTTGGTGGTGACACAGAAGGAGGCTGGCCTTTGGACTGACGGGCGGTATTACATTCAGGCGGAGGCGCAATTGCAGGGGACGGATATCCGGTTGTTTCGGGACGGCGAGCCGGGGGTTCCGAATTATATGGCCTGGATCAAGGATCACACGCCTGCGGGGGGGACGGTTGGGTTTGATGGGCACACCTTTAGCGCGGCGGCCGTCAAGTCGATGGGGAGGCTTTTTCAGGACAGACAGCTGAAATTGGACGGCTCCGTAGATTTGGCGGGGGAGCTGTGGGGAGACAGGCCGGCTCTCCCCGGAGGGCTGGTGAAGGATTTGCCGCTGGAATATGCCGGGGAGACGCGGGCCGAAAAGCTTTGCCGGCTGCGCGCCCATATGGAAACCCAAGGCGAAGCATACTGGATCCTCGCATCCCTGGATGCCATCGCCTGGCTTTTTAACATTCGAGGGGAAGATGTCCACGATACGCCGGTTGTATATGCGTATGCGTGTATTGGCTGCACAAGTGCGGCACTGTTCGTAGATTCTGCCAAGATGCCATCGGAGCTGGCGGTGGCTCTCCTGGAGGATCAGGTGGTTGTGGAGCCCTACGACAGTCTCCCGGAGTATCTGTCTAAGCAGCCAAAGGGTTGCGTCGCCTATGATCCGAAGGAGCTGAACCAGCGGCTTCGGGAGGCGATTCCCCCGCTATGGCCCACCCGGGAGGAGGGAAATCCCATTGTTGGGATGAAAGCGCGGAAAAATTCCGTTGAGCAGGTACACATACGGGAGGCGCATCGAAAGGACGGTGCTGCCATGATCCGTTTCATCCGGTGGGTGAAGGAGACAGTGCGGCGGGAGCCGGGGCGTATCACCGAATCCACGGCGGCGCAATATCTGGATACTCTTCGCTCGGAAACAGAAGGATGCCTGGGCCCTAGCTTTGACACCATCGTAGGGTATAATGCCAATGGAGCCATTGTACACTACACGCCGGAGGAATCCACCTGTGCGGCGCTGTACCCAGAGGGACTTCTGTTGGTCGATTCAGGGGGTCAGTATTGGGAGGGGACCACAGATATTACAAGAACCATCGCCCTGGGCCCGCTGACGGACGCCATGAGGGAAGCGTATACCCTTGTCCTCAAAGGGCATATCGCCCTGTCGAGAGCGGTGTTTCCCTACGGCACGGCGGGCTGCAATCTGGACGTACTCGCCCGGAGACCCTTGTGGGAGCGCGGCAAAGATTTTAGACATGGCACAGGCCATGGGGTCGGGTATTTTTTGAGCGTGCATGAGAAACCGCAGCGGTTTAGCCAGGCGGTGGGCGGCAGTGTGAAGCTGGAGGAGGGGATGTTGACCTCCAATGAACCTGGATATTATGAGGAGGGGCAGTACGGAATCCGCATTGAGAATCTTGTCTTGACAAAGGAGAGGGAGACCACGCCCTGGGGCCGATTTTTAGAGCTGGAGACGGTGACGCTCTGTCCCTACGACTGGGATGCCATCGATGAGGCGCTGCTAGAGCCAGAGGAAAGGCAGTGGCTTTTTGAATATCAGAGGCGGGTTGTGGAGGAAGTCGGCCCTCTCTTGACAGAGGAGGAGCGGAATTGGGTGTTGCGGGAGTGCCGCTGGCCCGGGGAAAAGGCATAAAAATAGAGCTATTGCCTTTGCAACAGCCCCATATAGCAGGAGTGAACTCCTCAGCTCGCTATGCAGGAGATCAAAAACGGTTTATTCTTCCGCGCTGAATTTTTGAATCAAATTCTGCTTTAAATCGTACAGAGACTGGGACAGATCCACCGGGATCGTCTGGGGGTTGACCAAGCGTTTGGATTCGGACCGCAGTGTCGCCTGCTCCGCCTTGCAGTACTGCTGGATCTCCATCACCGAAGGGCGCGAGTACACCAGCTTGCCGCCCCGAAAGATGGGGGCTAGCAATTCTCGCAGCGTATAGGTGCCGGGCTTGAACCGCATACGCTTCCACGTATTCTCAGGGTCGAAAATTTCCAGTGGCTGCGATTCATCAAAGACCTCGTCCTCCAGGGCGATCAGGTCGCCGCGGAGATAGCCGGTCTGCTTATCATAAATGCGGAGGATCTTTTTAACTCCGGGATTGGTGATTTTTACCGCATTGTCGGAGAGTTTGATCTTAGGTTCCATGTTCCCTGTGCCGTCATCCTCAGCCGCCAGTTTGTAGACGCCGCCGAAAGAAGGGCAATCCTTGGCCGTAATCAAGCGGGTGCCGACGCCCCACAGACTAATTTGAGCCCCCTGGAGCTTCAAGTCCCGGATCAGATACTCGTCCAGATCGCTGGAGGCGCTGATGATGGCATCGGGAAAGCCCGCGGCATCCAGCATTTTTCGAGCCTCTATGGAGAGGTAGGCGAGGTCGCCGCTGTCAAGGCGGATGCCAAACATCTTGGAGGACACGCCGGCATCCCGCATTTCCTGGAATACTTTGATGGCGTTGGGAACGCCGGAGCCAAGCGTATCGTAAGTGTCCACAAGGAGGATGCACATGTCGGGAAAGAGTTCCGCGTAAGCGCGAAAGGCAGTCAATTCATCGTCAAAGCTCATAACCCAGCTGTGACTGTGGGTTCCTTTTGGGGCAACGTCGAATAGCTGCGCTGTTAGGACGTTGGAGGTGCCGATGCAGCCGCCAATGACAGCGGCGCGCGCGCCTAGCGTGCCCGCATCCGGCCCCTGTGCCCGGCGAAGACCGAATTCCATAACAGGGTCGCCCTTGGCTGCCCAGACCACCCGGGCTGCCTTTGTTGCGATCAGGCTTTGGTGATTGATGATGCACAGCAGGGCGGTCTCAATGAGCTGAGCCTCAATAATAGGGGCCTTAACCCGGAGCAGAGGCTCGCGGGTCAAGGCGATGCTGCCCTCCGGGATGGCATCAATATCGCCTGTAAAGCGAAAATTCTTAAGATATTCAAGAAAGTCGGCCTCAAAGATGTTCAGGCTCTGCAGATAGGCAATATCCTCCGGAGAAAAGTGGAGGTTTTGAATATACTCAATGGCCTGATCCAGACCGGCAACGATGGAAAAGGCGGCGGAAAATGGATTCTCCCGGTAGAATAAGTCAAACACGACGAGGCGGTCCTTTTTGCCATAGTGGTAGTATCCCTGCATCATGGTCAACTGATATAGATCCGTCATCAAGGTTAAATTTTGATCGGTAAACATCGGTAAGTTCCTTCTCTCCCTGAAATTCAAAATTGATTTGTCCCCCATTATAGCATGAATCCCGAGGCAATGCAACTCTTTGACAGTTGGATTTGAGGAGCACGGCGTGACCGCCCTCAGATCACAAATTCTGGTTCATCTTTTTTTGCCTTGGCCGGTATAAATTTTACAGGTCCAGCTCCAGCCCAATGGGGCAGTGATCGCTGCCGGGGATCTGGGAATAGATTGTGGCTTCCCGGATGCCATCTCGTATGCGGTCCGAGACAAGAAAATAATCGATGCGCCACCCTATATTCCGGGATCGAGCCTGTCCCATGTAGGACCACCAGGTATACGCGCCTTCCCGGTCCGGATATACGTGCCGGAAGGAGTCAACAAATCCATGGCGCAGCAATTCGGACATTTTTTCCCGCTCCTCGTATGTAAAGCCAGAATTGCCAACATTCGATTTCGAATTCTTCAGATCGATTTCCTGGTGGGCTACGTTCATATCGCCACAGACGATCACCGGTTTGCGCGCGTCCAGGGCGAGGAGATAGGCTCGAAAGGCATCCTCCCATTCCATTCGGTATGGCAGCCGCTCCAGATCCCGACGGGAATTGGGCGTATAGACATTGACCAGATAGAAGTCGGCCCACTCCAACGTGATGACGCGGCCCTCCTGGTCGTGGACTTCCTGGCCGATACCATAGGAGGCGGAGAGAGGCTCGCGCTTTGAAAAAATCGCAGTGCCAGAATAGCCCTTCTTTGCGGCAAAGTTCCAATATTGGCCATATCCCGGCGTATCCAGGGCGATCTGGCCATCCTGAAGTTTTGTTTCCTGTATGCAGAAACAGTCGGCGTCCACCGACTTAAAAAAATCTTCAAAGCCTTTCCTCACGGCGGCCCGCAGTCCATTGACATTCCATGATACAAATTGCATTGATATCCCTCCCTCCCCCTAGTATACCAGAGATCTGTCGTTATAGCTAGTGTTGATCGCGGAATCCCTGGCCTATTTGGGGGCAAGCCAAAGGCTTTTTTTGATCCTATAGGTATTTCGTGTCATGAGAACCTTGAAATTGCCGGAAATCTATGATATGATAAAAACCAGAATAAACAGAGGAAATCTTAAGAGAAAAGGGGAAATCTTGTGAACGACAAAAGTAAAAGAATCTTTACCATTCCGAATATTTTGTCGATGATCCGAATTCTCTTGATCCCTATATTCATCGCGTTGTATATGAATGGATATGGGATTCAAGCGGGAATTATTCTTGTAGTATCAGGGTTGACCGATACAGCGGACGGATACATAGCTAGACATTATGACCAGATCACAAATGTTGGCAAGGTGCTGGACCCGATTGCGGATAAATTGACCCAGGGAGTGACCGCCATCTGCATGTGCATCCGGCATACCTATATAATACCGCTCCTATGCCTGCTGATTGTCAAGGAACTCTTTATGGGCATCGCGGGCCTTGTTCTCCTTAAGAAAAAGCACCGTCCCTTTGGCGCCTGCTGGTGGGGCAAGGCGGCAACGATCATTTTCTA
>JAHZBS010000043.1:0-1528 GCA_019423265.1 Clostridiales bacterium | reverse complement strand
GTCTATCCCATCGCCAGGCAGAAATGGATGAGCTGGGTTGACCCGGCGACGGGGGAGATGAGCGGTCGGCGCAAAAGCCCAAGAAAAGGGGAGCCGTGGGACGCCCTTCCGGAATTGTACCGCTTGGCGCAGCTGGTGGAAAGCCCGAATCTAAGCTTTTATCTGCTGCTGCTGGACATGGAGGAATACCGGCTTCTGGATGGCTGGAGCGAGGACAAAAAGAAGGGATCCCATCGGATGGAGCGGATCCCTCTGCGGATCGAGGAAGCCATCGAGCTGCGCGAGCGCCAGGACTACGGGAAGCTGTTGCCCGCTCGGTTGCCCGACCCGTTCACGAGGAAGGATTTTATGAAAGCCACCCGGCTGTCCTCCAAAAAAAGCAGTTTTGCGCTGACCGTTCTCCTGCGCATGGAGGTCATCCAGCAATCCGGAAAAGAAGGGCGCGCATTCCTCTACACCCGTGAGGGCTGAGGCAGCGCAGCGTCTAGAACCCGCGTCACATTTTGCAGGGCGATCTTGTCAATTTCGCCGGAGGTAAAGCCTGCCGCAGCCAATTGCTCCAGCAGAATGGGCATGTCTTGGACGCCTGCAATTTCAAGCTCCCCGCTGATGCCATCGAAATCCGAACCGATGGCGACACAGTCGATTCCCCCCACGTTGGCCAAATGTCTTGCATGGCGGAGGAGAGCGGCTGCGGTGCTCCGCGGAGATTTCCCGTCGGGAGCGGTTTCCAAAAAGGAAGGGCAAAAATTTAATCCGATGACCCCGCCGGCATTGCCCAGGGCCCGAATCATATCATCCGTCAGATTGCGGGGATGGGGACAGAGGGCGCGCGCGTTGGAATGGGATGCGATAAAGGGTTTTTTTGCAATTTTCTGCACATCCCAGAAACCGCCGTCGGAGAGGTGGCTGACGTCCACCAAAATCCCCAGCTCATTCATGCGGAGTACCGCCTCTTTTCCGAAGTCGGTTAGACCGCGGCTCATCTCAGCGGGGGAGGTGGAATTGGGATAGCCAAAACAGTTGGCGTAATTCCACGTCAGGGTGATCAGCCTGATCCCCATTGCGAAGAGGCGGTCCAGATTGCGAAAGGAACCGTCCACCAGGCGCCCGTCTTCGACGGTTCGTATGGCGCTGGCGCATCCGCTGTGAAGATTTCGGCGGACGTCTTCCGAGGTTAAGGCCAAGCCAATGCGGTTCGGCTCCAAGGCCGAGGCCTGATCCAGCAGCTGGCAGGCATCCTGGACACAGGTAAATTCATCGGAATAGCCGGCGGCGGCAAGCCGTTCCCTGGGCGGTAAGAAGATGGCAAAGAATTCAATGGCGGCGTCCGCCCTAAGCAATCTGGACAGATCCAAGTGTCCCCCGTTATGCCACAGTGTCTCAGGTGAAACGCCATTTTGTGTTAAGACCGATAGCAGCGTATCGCAGTGCAAGTCCGCAAATTTCATGTTGGCTTCCTTCCTAATTGAAATCGATAGTATGAGTGTACCGGTTTCGCGCTGGAATGTCAAGAACAATCGCCTTC
>JAHZBS010000042.1:13293-14926 GCA_019423265.1 Clostridiales bacterium | reverse complement strand
TCGATATCTTTGGATTTCAGGTAATTTAAGAGACCTCTGCGCTGTCCGACCAGCATCAAAAGGCCACGGCGGGAGTGATGATCCTTCTTGTGTGTCTTCAGATGTTCTGTCAGGTGGTTGATGCGCTCTGTCAGCAGGGCGATCTGCACTTCCGGCGACCCGGTGTCGCCTTCGCTGCGCCCGTATTCCTTGATGATTTCTAACTTTCTTTCCTTTGTCATAACAGTATCCTCCTAGATTGCATTTTCGAGACATCCCCAACTGCTAAGATCAGGTTGGAGCTTCCATTCTCTGAGCAGCGGTTCATTCCACATTTTTTTATTGTATCACAAAGAGGCGGGCTTGTAAAGGGCTAATTCTGCATAAAACCGATAAATTATGCCTCTCTGGTGTACTCCAAGGCGTGCCTTCCTGTAGAATGGGAAACGGCATAGCGATGGCTATGCTCTCGCTATGCCGCCTAAGTCTTACTTGTAAATCACCCGCACGCGGATAACGCCCTCCACAGCGCGCATGGCATCCAGCGTCGCCGCGTCAGCTTTCGAGTCCAGATCCAACATGGTATAGGCCAAGTCTTTCCGGCTTCGATTATTCATATCCGAGATATTCAAGTTCTCATGCGCGATGAGCTGGGTCAGCTGGCTCACGATCTTGGGTATATTCCGGTGCATGATCAGCACCCGGCAGGGAAGCTTTAGGGCGCCCATGTCGCTGGCGGGAAAATTGACGGAATTGACAATATTGCCATTTTCCAGGTAATCGCGGATCTGCTGGGCCGCCATCACAGCACAGTTCTCCTCCGACTCCTCCGTTGACGCGCCCAGATGGGGGATGGCGATCACATTCCGCTGATTCACCATCTTCTCATTGGGGAAGTCCGTAACGTACTTATCGACGATCCCGTCCTCTATGGCCTTCAACAGCGCCTCCTCGTCCACGATTTCGCCCCGGGAGAAATTCATGAGCTTGACGCCCTTTTTCATCATAGCAAAGACGTCTTGATTGATATATTGCTTTGTCTCGTCGTTCAACGGCACATGGATCGTGACGAAATCGGCCTGGGGCAAAATGCTAGCCAAGCTATCCCCGTGCTCGATGCTGCGGGAAAGCTTCCAGGCCGCATTGACTGAGACATAGGGGTCATATCCGATGACGTCCATCCCCAGGGAATGAGCGGCATTGGCCACCAGCACGCCGATGGCGCCCAATCCGATGACCGCTAAGGTTTTCCCCTGGAGCTCCGTCCCGGCAAAATTCGATTTGTTCGCCTCCACGAGCTTAGCCACCCCGTCCTGACCCTCCAGGCCCCGCACATACTCCACGCCTCCGATGACGTCGCGGCTGGCCAGCAGCATACCCGTCAGCACCATCTCTTTGACCGCATTGGCGTTGGCTCCCGGCGTGTTGAAAACCACGATCCCCTCCTCGCTGCAAGCGTCCACGGGAATATTGTTTACGCCCGCCCCCGCTCTGGCGATGGCCAGCAACTCCGGATTTCTCGGCAGATCGTGCATCTTCGCGCTGCGCACCATAATGGCATCGGGATTTTCAATGGCATCCGACGCCTCATATGTCTCGTCAAATACGTTCAGGCCAACCGGCGAAATTTTGTTTAACAGTTTTATCTTCATAT
>JAHZBS010000042.1:0-13193 GCA_019423265.1 Clostridiales bacterium | reverse complement strand
TCAAATACGTTCAGGCCAACCGGCGAAATTTTGTTTAACAGTTTTATCTTCATATCGATTCCATCAACCCTTCTCTATTATTGATGCGCTTCAAAATTCTTCATAAATTCCACCAGGGCCTTTACGCCTTCCGTGGGCATAGCGTTATAGATGCTCGCCCGCATACCGCCGACGCTGCGATGGCCCTTGAGATTGACAAATCCGGCCGCCGACGCTTCCTTCACAAACTTCGCGTCCAGATCCTTATCCCCGGTGACAAACGGCACATTCATCAGGGACCGGTCCGCGCCGGACACCGTCGGATGAAACATCCTGCTCTCATCCAAATAATCGTACAGGATCGACGCCTTCTCCCGGTTCACATCCGCCATCGCCGTCAGCCCGCCGTTCTTCTTCAGCCATTTGAAGACGAGGCCGCAGATGTAGATTCCATATGTGGGAGGCGTATTGTACATGGAATTGTTATCCGCGTGGGTCTTGTACTGCAACATGATCGGCGTCCCCTTGAGAACCGTGCTGTCCTCCTCTTTGGGGTCGGTGATCAAGGATTTGCGCATGATAACCACCGTGACTCCGGCGGGTCCGATGTTCTTCTGCGCCCCCGCGAAAATCAAACCGTACCGGTTCACATCGCAGGGCTCCGACAAAATGCAGGAGGACATATCGGCCACCAACGGCACGTTGCCCGTCTCCGGCAGCGCCGTAAAGCGGGTGCCGTAGATGGTATTGTTGCTGCAGATATAGAAATAGTCCGCATCGCTTCGGAATTCTGCGCTGTCCCAGGAAGGTATGTAAGAAAACGTCTTATCTTCGGAAGTTGCAATCACCTTTACATCGCCATACGCCTTCGCCTGTGCAATCGCCTTTTTGGACCACTGGCCGGAATTGATAAAGTCCGCTTTGCCGTTTCTGCCCATGAGGTTCATGGGGATCATGGCAAACTGAGTCGAGGCTCCGCCTTGGATAAACATAACCTCATACTCATCCGAGATTCCCATGAGGTCGCGGAGATCCGCGATGGCTTCGTTGAGAATCCCCTCATACACAGCGCTGCGGTGGCTCATCTCCATGACGGACATTCCGCTGTCCCCATAGGACATCATTTCCCTGGCTGCCTGCTCCAGAACTTCCTCCGGCAGTACCGCGGGGCCCGCCGAAAAATTATATACACGTTTCATCTTACTTCCTCCCTCTCTGCACGTTGCCGACTCAATTAAATGCATATCGTATCTATTAGAATAATACATTCCAACCTCTTTGTCAATACTGTACAAATATTTCGCTTCTTTACACAAGGAAACAAACAAAGTCTGCAAAATTTTTGATAAATGTACCGTGTCCATGGCTGAATGTCTTTCTGTCACAAACATTCTGTTTACCACAGTATAAAGAATTGGACAAACTCCCCCTATTTCTGGTATACTCATTCTATTGATTACAGGAAGGATGAGCCTGAATGAACACCCCATATGATTCCCATCGCTGGGAGCGCTGCATCTTGCACCTGGACATGGACGCTTTCTATGCATCCGTCGAAATGCGGGACAATCCCTCTATCCGCGGAAAGCCCGTCATCATCGGGGCCCTCCCCCATGAGCGGGGCGTCGTGTCCACCTGCTCCTACGAAGCCCGGCAATACGGCGTCCACTCCGCCATGAGCATCAAGGAAGCTTACCGCCTGTGCCCTCACGGTATTTATATGCACGGACATTTTGACAAATATCGCGCGGCCTCCGCACAGATTCACCGGATCATGGCCGATTACACAGACCAAATTGAATTTGTCGCCCTCGACGAAGGATATCTGGATATCACCGCATCCCTCGCTCTATTCGGCGGAGCGGCGCGAATCGGACAGGATATCAAAAGACGGGTTTGGGAGGAGACCAACCTCACCTGCTCCATCGGCATCGGCTATAATATGATGGCGGCGAAACTGGCCAGCGAGGAAAAAAAGCCCAACGGTTTTTTTATGATCCCCGATGCCGCCGCTCT
Organism: Clostridiales bacterium; assembly: GCA_019423265.1. The sequence goes on along the minus strand of JAHZBS010000042.1, from coordinate 11,198 downwards.
GGAGGCTCTCATCCTGGACCGACCTGTGAGCGTCATCTGGGGAGTTGGGAAAAAGACGGCTCTGCTCTTACAGCATCACGGGATCCACACGGTGCGAGACGCAAAGGCGTGGGACGAGGAGTCGTTAAGGCAAACCTTCGGTCACCTTGGCGCTGACCTTTATCGCTTATCTCGAGGCATTGATCATCGGGCCGTCGCCAAGGGCGAGGCATCCAAATCCTTTGGAAAAGAAATAACCTTTCAGCAAGATCTTACAGACCGGGGCGAAATGCAAAAAACATTAAAAGTAATCGCCAGGAGTCTATCCCTCCATCTTCAAAAACAGGGACTGTGGTGTTATACCGTCACCCTCAAAATTAAGTTCAGCAATATGCAGCTATGCACGCGCTCCCAGACTCTGCCGGCTCCGACGCACGACGCCGGCGAGCTCTATGATATAAGCTGTCAGCTTTTGAACAAGATAGACACGTCGAGGCCCATTCGACTCATTGGGATGAGCCTAAGCAATCCCACAGGCGAATACCAGCAGCAGCTCACTCTGGAGCAATCCTCCGCCCAGCCGGAAAAGCGGGAAAAGCTGAATCGCTCCCTCCTCCATCTATACGATAAATATGGGACGGATATCGTCAAAACGGCAGGCGAAATGGAAGCGGAAAATGAACTCCCGGAATAGTTCATAGAATATTAAGAATCGTCAGGATTTTTCTTTCTTTTTTTAAAAATATCTCACAGAAATGCTTGCGTTTTTTTAAGGTTTACACTGTAAACTTATACTATTAACCGAATCAAACAGGAGGAATTATAAATGAACGATCAGAAAAAAAAGAAGGTTATCGTTTTGTACGGAGGGCGGTCTGTGGAACATGCGGTGTCATTGCAGAGCGCAAAGGCCGTCATCGCGTCGCTCAATCCCAGCCGGTATGATGTTTTCCTGACCTATATATCGCAGTCGGGCGCGTGGCATTTCCTCGGTCCCGCACCGGAGACCGTCAATCGCTTGGAGCAGCTTGTCCCCGAAACGCTGCCTCGCCACTCTGTCTCCCAATCCATGGCGCTATTTTTGGAGGCGGTCACTTCCCTAGAGGACTGTATCGCATTCCCGGTGCTTCACGGTTCCTACGGGGAGGACGGCACGATCCAGGGCTTTTTTGAGATGGCGGGGATCCCCTATGTGGGAAATGGCGTGCTCGCGTCATCCACCGGAATGGATAAGGAAACTATGAAAAACATATTTGCCCGGCACCAGATTCCTCAGGGGCAATATCTGACGGTTCGCAGATCCCAATATGAAGCCGATACACAATCCATCGTATCCCTTGTGGAGCATACCTTTTCCTATCCTTTCTATGTTAAACCTTCCAACGGAGGCTCCAGCGTAGGCGTCCACAAAATCACAGGCCCGGAAGAATTCCGATCCTCCGTTGACGATGCCTTCCGCTATGACCAGAAACTCCTGTTTGAAGAGGATCTGTCGGGACGGGAAATGCAAATCGCCGTACTGGGAAACACCGGTTCCGCGCTGCATCCGCCCAAATGCTCTCTGGTGGGAGAGTATTTCCAAGAACATGATTTCATGGACTATAAAGCAAAATATGTGGATGGAAAGTTAGTACAGTCCATCCCCGCCGCTCTGCGCCCCGAAACGGCGGAGGCTATGAAAAAGGCGGCCCTCACCGCCTTTGAAGCCCTAGAATGTACCGGGCTCCTGCGGGTTGACTTCTTTGTTCGAGATCAGGAACGCTTCTATATAAACGAAGTCAACACCCTCCCAGGCTTCACCCCCTTCAGCATGTATCCGACACTGTGGCAGAAAAGTGAGGATATGAGCTATAGCTCTCTGTTGGATGAACTGCTGACCCTGGCGGAAGAAACCTATGCCTCGAAAAACAGTCTCACAAGGAGGTTCTCCCTATGATTACCATAACGCTCGCCCAGCTAGCTGAATATACAAAGGGCCGTTTACTCGATGCCCAGACTTCCACCGCCACAATCTGCGGCGTGTCCATCGATACCCGGACAACCCAGCCAGGTCAGCTTTTTGTTCCTCTCCTGGGGGCTCAGGCCGATGGCCATCGGTTTTTGCAAAACGCGGAGGCTGCCGGCGCAGGCGCGGCCCTCTGGCAGGAGGATCACCCGGTGCCGGAGCATCGGATCCCCCTACTGCTTGTGCCTGACACCCTGCAAGCCTTGTGGGATCTGGCCGCCGCCTATCGAAATCAGGTAAACCCCAAAGTCATCGCCATCACAGGGAGCAACGGCAAAACCACTGTGAAGGATCTGACCGCCTCCCTCCTGGCTACCCGCTACCGCACTCACAAAACCCCCGGCAACTATAACAGCCTCACCGGGCTCCCTTTGACGATCCTGGGGATGGACGAGGACACGCAAGCCCTGGTATTGGAGATGGGGATGGAAAGCTTAGGCGAAATCCGGACTCTGTCCCGGATCGCCACCCCCGACGCCGCCATCATAACCAATATCGGGGAGGCGCATCTTGAGGCCCTGGGCTCCAGACAAAATATTGCGAGAGCAAAACTTGAAATTCTCGAAGGTCTGAAGCCTCATGGCCTGCTGATCTACAGCGGGGACGAGCCTCTCCTGAAAAACCCCATCAAGGCCGGCCCTTCAGAGCGCTTTCGCTGTATCACCTTCGGCGCCAGCCCATACAACGATTGCATCCCCCATCTCCAATCCATGAGTCTCCACGGCTTATCCATGGAATTGGACGGCCGCACCTATGAATTGCCGCTCCTAGGCTCCTGCCAAATTTATAACGCCGCAGCCGCAATCCTCTGCGCTCGCGCCTTCCACGTGGCCGATGAACAGATGAACGAGGGGTTTGCCAGGCTGCAAAAGACGGGAATGCGCAGTGAACTTCTCGATCTCGGCAAGTACACGATTATAAATGATTGCTATAAATCCAACCCTTCCAGCCTGTGGGAAGCCATCAAGCTCTTTTATTCATTCCAAGGCTATCAGAGAAAGATTGCCGTGTTGGGGGATATGAACGGGTTAGGCGAATCTGGCCCCATGTTCCACAAACGCGCCGGCGGATGGCTTCACCCGGATAAAGTTGACTACGTGCTCACCTTCGGGGAGCTGAGCCGCCTTATGGCCCAAGCCGCAAATTTTCCGGAGGGCCGCATTCTTTCATTCACTGATTTTTCCGCCCTTGTGGAGGCGCTGACTCCCCTGCTGATCCCCGGCACGCTTCTTCTCGTGAAGGGCTCCCGCGAAAATGCCTTGGAGCGCTTAATCAGACATCTCCAGGCCCCCGACATCTTTTTACAGCGGGAGAGCCGCGTCGAAATCGATCTGGACGCCATTGTGGACAATACCCGCCAGATCCGCCGCTTTCTCCCCTCCCACACGAAATTATTTGTGGCGGTGAAGGCGGACGCCTACGGGCATGGGGATCTCCCCGTGTCACAGGCGGTATTGGAGGGAGGCGCCGACGGGCTTGTCGTCTCGATCTTGCAGGAAGCTTTATATCTGCGCCGCGGCGGTATCAAAGCCCCGATCCTGATACTATCGCCTATTTTGCCGCAGGATGCTCCGCTGGCCGCCCGGCAGGATTTCTGTGTGACCGTCTTTCAGACGGACTGGCTTAAGAAAGCCGCCGCCCTGTGGCCAGCGGATCTCCGCGCGCCTTTAAAACTGCACATCAAAATTGACACGGGGCTGGGCCGGCTGGGCGTCCGCAGCTGCGAAGAGCTGGCCTCCGTCACCGATACCATCCAAAGCCTCTCAGGGCAGGGGATCCCCTTTGAGATCGACGGGTGCTACACCCACTTCGCCACGGCGAATCACTCGGATCCCACCTACTATCGCCGCCAGATGCGGCAATTTGATGAGATGCGGGCCTACCTGCGGGATGCGGGGATCTCCATTGCCAATTACCACTGCGCCAACAGCGCCGCCGCCCTCCAATACCCTGAGACCCGGTTGGATATGGTCCGAATGGGCGTCGCCGTATTCGGGATCTATCCCTCCCCGCAAATCAAGGCCTCCTGCCCTCTCCACCTGAAAACCGCCCTGTCCGTTCACACCCGCCTGCTCAGCGTGAAAAAAGTGGAGAAAGGCAACTGTGTCGGGTATGACAATGGATTTGTGGCGGAGGAGGACAGCTGGGTGGGCATCCTTCCCATGGGCTACGCCGACGGTTACTTCCGGATCTTCCAGGGCTTTCATGTCCTGGTGGATGGCCAATACGCCCCAATTATCGGGAAGATCTGCATGGATCAGACCATGGTTCTGCTCCCCCGCCGGTATGAGCCCGGGACAGAAGTCGTCATTCTCGGTGAGCAGGGCGGCAACGCGGTGACATTGGAGGACATGGCGGACTACATCGGCAGCGTCCCCCAGGAGATCCCTTCGATGTTCACCTACCGGCTTCCCAGAATCTACTATCGAAACGGCGCGCCGGTGCAGGTGATCGACCACCGGCTGTGGCCCGCAGAGCCAATTCTCGAAGCGAAGGAAATCAGCTGATATAAGTCCGGACAGCAGATCCCATAGTCTGTTGTCCGGACTTTCTGTTTGGAAAAAAGCAGGAAAATTTTTTGATTTCTCTTGACAATGTCGAAAGGAGATGATATAATCTCTATTAGAAAATAATTATCAATTAAGAATTATTATCTATACTTAGGAGGTTATGACGATGAAAAAATTTATCTGTAGTGTATGTGGATACGTATATGAGGGCGAGGCGGCCCCTGAGAAATGTCCCCAATGTAAGGCGCCCCGTGAGAAATTTGTAGAGCAGGCGGAAGGTGAAGGACTTGCCTGGGCGGACGAGCACCGCATCGGCGTTGCCAAGGATGTCGATCCTCGCGTTATCGAGGACCTTCGCGCCAACTTCAACGGCGAGTGCAGCGAAGTCGGCATGTACCTGGCCATGAGCCGTCAGGCTGACCGCGAGGGATATCCGGAAGTTGCCGAGGCCTACAAGCGAATCGCTTTCGAGGAAGCGGAGCACGCCGCAAAATTTGCCGAGCTTCTGGGGGAGGTTGTCTGGCCCGATACCAAGAAGAATCTTCAGGCCCGCGTTGACGCAGAGCACGGCGCGACCCAGGGCAAGAAGGATCTTGCGACCTTGGCTAAGCAACTGGGCTATGATGCCATCCACGACACCGTTCACGAAATGTGCAAAGACGAGGCCCGCCACGGCTGCGCCTTCCAGGGTCTCCTGAAGAGATATTTCAGCTAAGACGCCTCAATAAAAAAGTCCCAAACAAAAAACAACGCTCATTTAACGCTGCCAAGCGTATGAGCGTTGTTTTTCATCTCCCAAAAAGCTCCAACCAGATCCGCCTGCAATTTTTTGTGAATTTTTGAGAAGCGCTTGAATTCATATCAATTTATTGATATAATATATCAATAAATTGATACCCACATACAATAGGAGGCAGGTTATACAGATGATTTTATATCATGGTTCGCCGGAGATTGTTGAAGTTCCTGCTTACGGCTTGGGATCGGAAAAAAATGATTACGGCAGAGGCTTTTATTGCACAGAATCGGTTGAGCTTGCGAAAGAATGGGCCTGTCCCACGGTGAAGGACGGCTTTGCCAATATGTATGAGTTTGATATTTCCAGTTTGAATGTTTTATATCTCAATAAAAAGGGGTATCATATTCTCAACTGGATTGCGCTCCTTTTGAATAATCGAACCTTCCAAAAACGCTCTCCGATTTCGAGGCAGGCAAGTAAATACATTTTGGAGGAGTTTCTTCCCGATATTTCAGGCTATGACGTCATAAAGGGGTATCGCGCGGATGATTCCTATTTCTCCTATGCAAAGGATTTTTTAAACAATACCATTTCGGTCAGTCAGCTTTCTCAGGCTATGAAGCTGGGTGAATTGGGCGAACAGGTCGTTCTTAAGAGTCCAAAAGCATTTGAAAAAATTCATTTTATAAAATATGAAATTGTTGACGGAAGCATCTATAACCCTCATCGGATGGAACGTGAAGAAAAAGCAAAAAGAGCATATCTCGCCGATCATGGCGCGGATTTTGAAATAAGCAGAGATGACCTATTTGTTCGGGATATAGTAAATGAGCAGGTGAAAAATGATGACCCACGCTTATGATGAAATCTATCTTGACGATGCAATGGAAACTTTGGGCGGAGCCGTGGAGTATGCCGTCATTTTCTGCGGGATAGAAGGACAGGAATTTATCGATTTGTTTATTGCCAGCGGCATTGCTTCAGAGTTCGGCAGAGGAAATGTAAGGTACATTTCCGGGATGTCCGGCATTGAGCTTGCAAAATTGGTTTTAGAAAAGTGCGGCAAAAGAGTAGCCGACATTACAGAACTGCCGTATATTGACTACCCGCCAGAATACTGGGCTGGTTGGATACTGGCATATTACCAGTGGCATACGGGCAAACCTTTTTCCATAATCTGCAAAAGGATATCCTATCAAGCAATACGCGATATGTACGGTGTTTTCCACGAAGCCGATCCTAGCAAGGCCGCCGTTGTATTTGACAGAATGATGGAAGCGGTCGGTGAAACTAACTTGGCAAGACTGCGGAAAAAGCACGGTCTGTCACAGTCTCAGCTTGCCAAAGCCGCCGATATCTCGATTCGTTCCATTCAGCTATACGAGCAGCGACAGACCGATATAAATAAAGCGCAACACCATCATTTAAGAGCGCTGTCCCAAGCGCTTGGCTGCAGAATAGAAGATATACTGGATTGACACTGATCAGGATGGATGCTCAATTCTTTTTATGCATGAATGCGCGGATCTCACTTTCGGAGAGAGCCCGTTTCGTAATCAACAGGTTGTCGATTTCGCCGTCAAAAATGTTCTCGGAGTAGATCGCATTTCGATACCGGCCGATCTGCACCACCTCTGTGTTGGCATTGTTATATATCCAGACGGCCTTGCTGGTCTTAACCCATTCTCCGTCCACGTACAGACTATGCTCATCGTCTGCACGGTTGACAAAGGCGACATAGTGCCATTCGCCGTCGCACAATGGAACGTTAGGATCACCCCAGCTTATGTTCTCAGCCCTTCTACTTTTTTCATTCCAGCGCAAAAACTCCAAGCCTCCATCTTCGAAAACGGAAAATACATAGTCGATGTTGGACAACCGGTCACCCGGCCTGCCTTTGGACACGATGGAGCCCCCATCCATAGTGCGAACCCATGCGGCCACGGTAAATTCACTGTTCGGGTCGCCAAACTCCAAATGTTGCTCATGCTCGATTGTCACCCAGCTATTAACTGCGTAGACGCTTAAGCATTTTCCGTAGCCTGGCATACTGTCGATAAAGCTTCCCTTTACGACTCTGCCAGCCATTCCTGCCGTAGAAATTCCATTGCCTTCAAATTTCCATTCCAGATCGATGGTTGCCGGCTTTTCCTGCTGCATAGTGACATAACTTGGAATGACTTCTGCCATATAGACATCGTCAAAATAGGCCCTCTCCAGCCCGCTATTTGCCGTCCTGCTCAGGCAAAGGACTACCGTGTCCTGCTGTGCTGTAAAGGTACAGCTCACCTGCCTCCATTTGGGGCTGGTATATTCAACGGATTGATCCACGGCAATGGTCCCATCTGGGTTCATCACTGTAATTTTCCCTTTCACATTGGAGTCCACCTTGTACCAAGCTGTCAACTGGTACTGCTTCCCTATTTTCAGGTTGGAGATGGTCTGCTCTGCGGTGCTACTCCCCTCCATCAAGTACAGCGCCTGGTAATTATTCACATGTCCGTCCGCATCACTCCATCCCGATTTACTGCCATCAAATTCAACATCGATGACCCCATTGCCTTCGAGACTCCAGCTTCCCTCGTCCCCCATGTCAAAGCTCCCATTTTTTACTAGATTTTGAAAACGGATGCTTTTCGTTTTAAACGTAATCTGCGGCGGATTCATAAAATCATGGCCTGCTTTCCACGGGTCCTCGCCATACTCATATGCGCCGAGATCCGGGAATAGATTTTTATCCGGCGTAATTCCGGAGAGAATCAAGCCTTGATCAATGCAGCCGCTTTCGTCTGCCAGCGTATAATCTCCTCCAGCGGGGTTCACCAAATATTGACTCGCATTCTCTTTATTGTGGTATTCAAGTCCACCGCTCGAATCCTGCCATGAAATAGTACCTGTAAAAATATTGTTGATCAGAGCGACCCCCGTGGCGTCAGGTCTTTTACCCTTGGCCACTTTCACACTACTAAAATCGCCGCCTACGGTATTATTGTAAAACAGACAGTACTCGCTGGGCTGATTCATCTGTAGATTACAGCCTTTTAGAACGTTATGGTGAACAATCATATTGGAACAGAGGCCGTCCAGATACAATCCCTGCACAAACTTCTGCTCGTCGGTTTTTTTCATGTCCGTTATGACATTATACGCGATCTCTGTGCCCTCTCCGTCCATGGATGAGACATACAGGGCCCCGCCATCGTCCACGAGCTTCATCCCTTCTGCCATGACATTGTAGGTGATCTGGCAGTTGTAAAAACCGCTCGTTGCCGCATTGATCAGAGAACGGCCCGCACTCTTCATCGTATTGTGGGAGATCAGACATTCCCTCGCATTTATAAGATGTATGGCGCAGGCGTAGGAGCCAATGTAATCCACATCGTGAATATAGTTATTGACAATGGTATGGCCCTCCCCGCTGACATATACGCCATTGCCGGAGCAGTATGCGATTTCACTGTTTTGCAGCGTATTGCCGCTGCCCAATATCTGAATGCCGCCCTCTCCTAAACCTTCTCTCTCCCCTGAACCCCAGCACTGGGCTCCCATACAATCCTCGCCAGATATGGAATGCTGTGCGTATTCGGCGGTGATACGGTTGAGCACACAGCCGGTTGTGGCATTGTCCATCTCCACGCCGCACCCAAAAAAGTGAAGATTCTCGATCCGTATGTTGGATTTCCCATCTAGGATAAATCCGTTGCGCTGACTTTTATAGCACACATAGAGCTCCCCCGCATGGTCCTCGGGCGGTATGATATAGAGCGTCGTTTCATCTGCATTGTAATACCACTCTCCCGGCTGGTCCAGCAGACACATGGCATCCTGTATGAAGTACCGGCCACCCGACTGCACGGTCAGCTTACTTTGGCTTGTGCTCTGGTGAAAATGGATTTTTTTGGAACCGGTATCCACCGCCGTGATCCTGCTAGTCCAGCAGCTCCACCCCTTTGTATTTCTGGGGGAATACCATATCTGGGCTCCCACGAGCCCATTCACATCCGAGCCAATCATTAGGTTAATCTCGTCGCCTCTTAAGGTGTGATCCGTTAAGCCGACCTTTGACAAATTGGTGGGAAAGAGTTCCCCCATCTCCGTTGCATTGCCAGACCGGGCCAGGGTCATCATCTTGCCGGACCGGATGTCCCCGCTTGTCTGCGGATCGTAAAAGAATACTTGATTCTCATCCCGAGTGCTATTGCTATCTGTCCCCCACATTTCTACGTCTTGCGCCTTGAAAATGGTATATTTGCTTTTTAAATCCGTCTTCTCCCATCGCTCCGGCTCGATTTTCGTTAGCCCGCTGATGACTACATTCGCGCCGGGCGCCGCCTGAAATGTGATGGGCTTGCCCGCTTCCCCGCTGTTGGCCGGTTCAATAGGCCCCTCATATGTCCCTGACTCGATGATGCAGGTGTCCCCGGCCGTCATCCTGAGAGCCGCCCTCTGAATGCTGCTCCAAGGGTTTTCGTAGGACCCGTCCCCGTCATCGCTGCCTCTCTCTTCCGACACATAGAATCGATTGCCATTATTCTCTTGGGCATACGCCTGCGGAACCGTTCCGGCGAGGGAACACAAAAGGCTGAGCACACAAACAACGGCTGCTGCTTTTTTTATTGTATTCATCGCACTGTCTCCTCCGTCTTCGGAAATATACGCCAGATACTGGAAATAGCGAAGCCGATTCCTCGGCCCCGCTCTCCCGTATTCGCAAGATCACTGTGAGTCATTATTTCTGCGACTTCCACTGGTCCAATTGCTTCTGCAATTCATCCATAATGGCCTGATACCCTGCGTCCATCTTCGCCTGCGTTAATTTCGCCTGTACGTCCTTCTCTTCCTCGATGGGCAGCAGTCCATAGCTTCCTCCCGTTGCGTAGGAGCCCTCTACGGCGCTGACGTTGGCAATCTGATCCTTCACCTTCGTGTCGTCAAAGTAGAATCCCAGGAGATGACTCATCTGGGCTTCCCCATTGAGTCTCTGGGTCTCCTCCCAGACATCGTCCGCCTGTCCATCCACCAGATACGCATTAAACTGACAGCCGATTGCCCAGGCTAATCCGCTATACCCGCTAGTCACCTTGATCCGGGTGTCGGATTCCTTCGTGTAGTGCTTGCCTTCCTCCCCGAACACCAACAGATTATACAGCTCCTTATCGGTGTTGACCAGGTTAACTAACATCATCGCCCTCTCGGGGTTCTCCGATGTGCGGCTGACGGCGGTCACCGTGGCGGTTATGGAGCCTGTTGACAGTACCGGCAGACCCATGGGCTGCACATACACATCATGTCCATAGCGAGTCTTCATGTCCGCCTCGACGCCAGGCTTGTACACATCTTCCCACATGAATAATTTTCCTGCGGTGGCCAAATCAGAGGTATTGATCCCTCCAACGCTGACATCGGCCGGGAAATATCCTTTCTCATACCACTCTCTGGCAAGCGCATAATCCGCCTGCTCCCGCTCCAAATATTCATCGCTGTCGAGAGGAACCACCTTGAGATCGCTGTTTACCGCTACCGTAGACACGATCTCCCAGTAGTTAGCCATGTCGCCGTAGTCAAATTTATTGTAGTCCGGCGGAATGGTCGTGATGCTCAGATCCGCTCTGCTGGCCTTGACCTTTTCAAAGATGGGAGTCAAATCGGACATTGTTTTGATGGCGGCGATATCGTCCTGCAAACCGAGTTCGTCCACAACATCCTTCAGGAATACAAGCGCCGGATACCGGAAGGAAACCTGATAGTTTGGCACTCCATAGATTTTTCCGTTGATTTTAACGCCATTCCAGATTGTGTCCGGTATCATGTCGGCGGTTTCCTTCGCATATTGGTCGATCAGCTCATCGATGGCGATGAACGCGCCTTTGTCTACATTATCCTTATAGCCAAAGAGCCAGTCGGATGTGTAGCAGAGATCAAACTTTTCATTGCCGGCCGCCTTCAACTGCATCTTCTGTGCATA
>JAHZBS010000041.1:13438-15183 GCA_019423265.1 Clostridiales bacterium | reverse complement strand
TATCTCATCATCTACGGCAGCCAGATCTTCCGCATGAACTGGGTCATTCTCAGCATCCTGATCCTCTGCGCACTGGCTGTAGCCCAGTACCAACTACTTCTCTGGGCCGGCAATAAAATCTCAAACCGCTTTCAATGACAATACGAAAAGGCTCCGTACCGGTCCATTGCCGGACAGAGCCTTTTAATTCTGCCGCTCCGAAGCGGCGAGCCCCAAACTGATCAAGACGCACTGATCCACCCGCTCCATAACCTGGTCATTTAGATGGCAGATCTTTTCTTTTAACCTTTTTTTATCGATCGTCCGAATCTGTTCCAGCAAGATCACCGAGTCCTTGACCAATTCATCCTGCCCTGCCTCGATCTCCACATGGGTTGGCATCTTAGCCTTGTTAATCTTTGATGTGATGGCGGCGCAGATAACCGTAGGACTGTACCGATTTCCAATATCGTTCTGAATGATGACCACCGGCCGGATCCCCCCCTGCTCCGAACCGACTACTGGCCTTAAATCCGCATAAAATACGTCGCCTCGTTTGACAATCATAACTGCACCCCGCATTTCGATCCCTTCATATGTAATACCAACTCCTACTCTCAAAATTCAATTTCTCTATCCTATTTTTGCCAGCTACTCTCTCTTTTATTCCACACTGCTAGAAAATATATTCATTTTATAACCCTTGGCACCCGCTTGGACACCATGCACACCATTTCATAGTTGATCGTACCGGTGAGTCGCGCCAACTCGTCTACGGACAAGCCTTCGCCGAAAAGAATGGCCTCGTCGCCTTCCTGGATATCGGGAAAGGGCGTGAGATCGACCATAAACTGATCCATGCAGATGCGCCCGGCGATAGGAACGCGATGGCCTCGTATGAGGACATGTCCGATTCCTGACAGCCGCCTGGAATACCCATCCGCATAGCCCACAGGTATTGTGCCGATGCGCCGAGTCCCCTTGGCCACGTAGGTTCCGCCATAGCTGACGGGGGACCCGTCGGGCACTTCTTTGCAAAAGATCACATGGCTCTTAAAGGTCATGACCGGCCGGAGGGCAAGCGTCTCCCGCTGCACCTCGTCCGAGGGATACAGGCCGTATAAAATAATGCCGGCGCGGACCATGTTGCAATTCATATCCGGCAATTCCATAATCGCAGCTGAATTGGATACATGCCGCACAGGGAACGTCACGCCCCTCTTCTCCAGTTCATCGCACATCCATTGAAACCTTGCATACTGCTGTCTTGTCGCGGACTTATCCCTCTCGTCCGCCCTCGCAAAGTGGGTAAAGATTCCCTCCAGCTGAAGGCCGGGCAACTGTGAGATCGCCTGGATTTCATCCAGCGCTGACTCCGTGCAAGCAAAACCGATCCGGCCCATCCCCGTGTCAAGCTTGATATGTACCTTGGCCGCACGTTGCATTGACACTGCCGCATCCGACATTGCCTTGGCCATGGAAGACGTAAAAATCGTCTGCGTCAGCCCCTCTGCAATGACGGTCCCATAGTCGGAAGGAGCCGTATAACCCAATATTAATACAGGAAGGGGCGATCCCATGCGTCTGAGAGAGATGCCCTCTTCCAACACGGCCACCGCTAGCTGATCGATCCCGCTCTTTTCCAAAGTCGGATAGATTTCCCGCAGCCCGTGTCCATATCCATCTGCTTTCACGACTGCCATCAATTGTGTTCCCGGGTTAAGCGACTTTCGAATTGCCTTGATATTTTGTGAAAGCGCCTCGCA
>JAHZBS010000041.1:0-13338 GCA_019423265.1 Clostridiales bacterium | reverse complement strand
TTCCCGGGTTAAGCGACTTTCGAATTGCCTTGATATTTTGTGAAAGCGCCTCGCAATCAATCTGCGCCATAACCCGATAGTACTGTGTATTCACTGTTCCTCGCGCCTTTCCTTCGTAATGTATCGATTCAATCTAGTCTTCTGTTGAAAACAGGGAATCTTCGAGTTGAGGATTCATCTGAAAATTCTGGTAGAGAATAATAATCGATGGATTTCCACTTTTGTCCGTAATCTCGATCTTAACCGGGGTGGCCGTGTACGCATCGACCCACAGCTTTTGATGGGCCAGCTTGGGATGATCGCCAGGCATATCTGTCTCCAACAGCGTGAGGGAGCTTTCTACCTCCGTCCCCGACGATTCCTCTTCGACTCCGGCGGAGGCCATGGTTACGCCGACGGATGACGCGCTAGCCTCGCTCTGCAGATAATTCTGCAAAAACGGGTACAGCAGCAGCGCATCGCGGACGGGCGTATCCTGCGCCTCAATCTTTCCTCCAATGCTGGGGTCTATCTGGACAACCTTCGTCCCGTCAGAGATGGTCAAAATACCCTTGTTATTTTCTGGTTCCAAAATCTCCATTCGATAAGGTCCTGACGCTTTTGCCTGCTGCAATACGACATATGTATTGGAGCCCTTATTGGAGAAAAAGGTAATCTTCGCCTCTGTCTGATATGATTGCATCTGCTGAAGCTTTTGATGAACTTCCTCAAGAGCTAAAGGCTTCCCCCCTCCACCGCCAGAACATCCCGTTAAAAAACTGAACATCCCTATCATACACCCGATTAACCAAATTTTCAAGAGTTTTTTCCATTTTTTGCCAATCATTTTTCTTCCTCCTGAACGCTTTGCTATAATATACGGGGGAAGGTTTTTCCATTATACCGCTTTTTACGTTTATTTTTGAAAACCGTTGCTCGTCTCCAGGTGCAGGTTCCGGCATATATCCGACGCCGTCATGCTGTACGCTCCCTCTTTTTGTGCGGCAAGATCGCCGGCTGCTCCATGCAGGTAAACGCCGAGATAGGCGGCTTTAAACGCGGACAGTCCCTGTGCCGCCAAACCGGCTATAATCCCAGCAAGCACATCCCCGGAGCCCGCCGTGGCCATGCCGTGATTCCCCGTCTGGTTGATATATAGCTTTCCCTCCGGCGATGCAACTAACGTCACCGCATCCTTCAAGGCAACGCAGGCATTATATTTTTCCGTTAGCTGGCGGACGGAATCCATCAGATTCCCAGAGATCTCCTGCACCGGCTTCTGCAGGAGTCTGGCCGCCTCGCCCAAATGTGGCGTTAAAATTGTGTGTCCCCCACGCCGGCATACCTTCTCGGCCATTTCCGGGCGGGAGGCCAGGATATTCAGCGCATCCGCATCCAGCACCATGGGAATGTGGGAAGGTGTCGTATCCAACAGAACTCCCAGGAGCTCTTGCACATAACAGACCTGGCTCCAGCCTGGCCCTGCCAACACGGCACTGCAGATAGCCAACTGTTCCCGCAGCGGCGCTAAAGAGGACTGCTCAATTGTCGATCCGCAGTCCACCGTTTCCTTGATGATCTCATACGGGGTAATGACGACCTCCGGCAGACTGGTCTGAATGACGGGGCGAATCTCCTTTGGTATCGCCATATCCACCAGTCCCACTCCCGTCTTATAGGCAGACCGCGCACTTAAGATCGCGGCGCCTGTCATGTTCCGGGACCCAGCGGCCATAAGCAGCCTGCCATAAGACCCCTTATGGCTGCGGTTGTATCGGGCCGGCAACAGCGCCGGGATATCGCCTCGTTCCAGGGTGAATTTGACCTCTTCCTCCAGCGCGGGGACAGAGTCAGGGATCCCTATGTCGGCCACCGTCACATGTCCAGCGTATTCCTTTCCGGGATACAACATCAAGCCCGGCTTCTTGCAGACGAAGGTCACCGTCTCATCTGCCTGAACCGCACATCCCCGAATCTGCCCCGAATCCGCGTCAATCCCGGATGGAATGTCAACGGCCATGACCTTGGACCCATTTTCTTCTCTAGCGCGATTGATGTGGTGTATAATCTGCTCTGTCAGCCCCGCTATATCCCGTGCCAACCCTGTGCCAAACAGCGCATCCACAAGCCATTCGGACTGGTCGATCAGACTGTCGAGAATGTAGACCTGATCCTGGCGAAGCACCGGTATTTTATACGCGCTCAACATGGAATAATTGGTTAAGGCATCCCCACGCAAGCGGTCCGGATCCCCATTTAAAAAGATTTTGACATTCAGGCCTTTCTGCTTCAACATTCTGGCAATGGCAAACCCATCGCCGCCGTTATTGCCCATCCCACAAAAAACCAATACGCGACCGCCCGGCGTACACTGCGCCGTCAGGCGCTCCACTACAGACCGCGCGGCGGCCTCCATCAATAATAATCCAGGAATCTTGCAGACCTGCATCGCATACTCATCTGCCGCACGCATGGCTGCCCCAAACAATACTTTGCTCATCTCACCCGTCTCCTTCCCGGTATGACAAACGCGACGGATACGTGGATTCTCCAAAATAACCGGCAAACCCAGTTCCCATCGCCCTCACAGCTGCTTCTGTATCCGTTATTATAGCACAGGTAAAAATGTTCGACAATAAGGTTTTTTCTTGCTTTTTTCTTAAAAAACCTATGGGTTTGTTCATTCTTTCTTGCAGTTGTGGCTTGCCTCTGCTATAATACTAGTGTATTACAAAAAGGAGGCTATCATTCACAATGTTGTTAATACAAAACGGAACCTTATATACGATGGAGGATAACCAGGTATTCACCGGCGACATTCTCATCGACGGAAAAACCATCGTGAAAATCGCCCCTGATATACCCGTTGAAAATGAAGACTGGGAGCTCATTAACGCCGATGGCAAATTGGTCTTTCCCGGCTTTATTGACGCCCACTGTCATCTGGGCATGCAGGAGGAAGCCATCGGATTTGAGGGAAACGATGTCAATGAGATGACCGATCCGATTACGCCCCAGCTGCGGGCCATAGACGGCTTCAATCCCATGGATATCTCACTGCGGGAAGCCTATGAGCACGGCGTGACGACTGTCGCTACAGGACCGGGCTCTGCGAATGTGATCGGCGGTCAGTTCGCCGCCGTCAAGACCTACGGCCACCGCGTGGATTCCATGATCGTCAAGGAGCCTTTAGCGATGAAATGCGCCTTCGGCGAAAACCCAAAGCGGATCTACAACAGCAAGCAGAAAGCCCCTACCACCCGGATGGCGACAGCGGCGCTGCTTCGGGAGACGCTGTTCAAGGCAGATGAATATCGAAACCAAATGGAAAATATGGAGCACGCGGAACCGAGCATCAAGAGTGATTTTAAGCTGGATGCTCTGCTGCCAGTGCTGCGCCGCGAGATCCCGCTCAAGGCTCACGCTCACCGAGCGGATGATATTTTTACCGCTCTGCGCATCGCCAAAGAATTCGGTATCCGTATCACGCTGGATCACTGCACAGAGGGCCATCTTATCGCGGATGATCTGGCTGAGGAGGGCGTGGACGCCATCGTTGGTCCTACCTTCGGCAGCCGCAGCAAGTATGAGCTGGCCAACAAAACCTTTGACACGCCAAGGATTTTATATGAGGCGGGCGTCAAAATTGCAATCATGACGGATCACCCCGTGATTCCATGCCAGCACCTCTCTCTCTGCGCCGCTCTGGCTTTCAAGGCTGGCCTTCCCAAAATGGAGGCGTTGAAGGCGATCACCATCAACGCGGCCCAGATCTTGGATTTGGATGATGAGATCGGCAGCCTGAAAGAGGGGAAGGACGCAGATCTTGTCATTTTCGACGGGGATCCCATGGAGGACATCGAAGCCCACCCGGTATGCACGGTCATCAACGGCTCCGTTGTATTTCGGGCGGAGGAATAGCCATGGCGGTGGAATTCAAAAATGACTGGCAGGAACTTCTGTCCGGTGAGTTTCAAAAGGAGTATTACACATCGCTGCACCGTTTTCTCGCCCATGAGTATCACACGTACACGGTGTATCCCTCTATGTATGACATCTTTAATTGTCTCCACTATACCGCATACGGGGATGTAAAGGTTGTCATTATCGGCCAGGACCCCTATCACGGCCCTGGCCAGGCCCACGGCCTCAGCTTTTCCGTGCAGCCGGGGATCAGCGTACCTCCGTCGTTGCAGAATATATATCAGGAACTGCACGACGATGTGGGCTGCTACATACCTCAGTCCGGATATCTGAAAAAATGGACGGATCAGGGAGTTCTCCTGTTAAATGCGGTGCTGACAGTCCGCGCTGGTATGGCCAATTCCCATCGCGGACGGGGTTGGGAGATCTTTACAGACCATATTATCAGCCTGCTGAACCAGCGCCAAGATCCGGTCGTATTCCTCCTCTGGGGACGAAATGCGAGGGAGAAAAAGGTTCTCATTACCAACCCAAGGCATCTGATCCTGGAGGCGCCGCATCCCAGCCCATTTTCTGCACCCTATGGCTTCTTCGGATGCCGCCACTTTTCCAAGACCAATACGTTTTTGGAGCGCAATGGGATGACTCCTATCGATTGGCAGATTGAATCGTAGAGAAGGCAAGGCTGTCGTCCAGACAACCCTGCCCTCTTTTTTTGGTCTCTTACCGTCCTCGCGCGGCATACCGGCCAATGTACCGCAATCCATTCTCATCCAGTCCACACAGCGTCTGATAGGCATCCCACACTGCCCGCACAGGCTCGGATCCGGGGTCGAGGATTGCCATGTCCACCCCTGCTTGAAGAGCCATGGCACACAAGGCCGCGTTGAGATTCGCCCGCGCGGGGAGACCGTAGGAGACATTGGAAATTCCTAAAATCGTAGGAACCTGTAAGGTCATCTTGATCAGCCGCAGAGATTCCAGCGCCGTGACAGCTCCTCGGGTCGCTGTGCTGACCGCTAGAACCATCGGATCGACGATGATGTCTTTCTTCTCGATGCCATAGGCCGCCGCCTCCCGGATAATCCTCTGGGCTACCGCAAGCCGTCCTTCCGGAGTTTCCGGAATCCCTGCCTCATCCAGCGGCAAGGCCACCACTGCGCCGCCATACTTCGCAACCAAGGGAAAAACGGCATCCATGGAGCGCTGCTTTCCGTTCACCGAGTTGACCACCGGCTTGCCATTGTACACCCGCATGGCGCCCTCCAAAACATCGGCGCGGGCGCTGTCCAGCAGCAGAGGCAGGGCTACAGCCTGCTGGATGGCCAGCACCGCCTCCTGCATTGTCTGCCGCTCATCCATACCCGGCATTCCCACGTTGACATCCAAGAGCTGCGCACCGGACTCACTCTGTGCCACCGCCTCCTGCTGCACATAGCGCCAGTCACCATCTTGCAGGGCCTGCTGAAGCCTCTTCTTGCCCGTGGGATTGATCCGCTCCCCCACCATCAGAGCCCCGCTGTCCCCACCTCCGATCCGCTGGACGACAGCATAGGACGATGCCACTGTGATCTCTCCCTGCCGGAGCGCCGCAGGGCGAAGAGCATCGCATCGCTTGGACATGCACCGTATATGCGCCGGAGTCGTTTCACCGCCTCCCCCTGCCAAATGAACGCCCGCCTCCACCAGCGCCTTCATGTCGAATGCAAATTCCTCCGCCGAACTGTGGAGTCCCGTGTTGGGGGTGGCGATGATGGGGATGGAACAGAGATCGGCGAGTTGTCTCACCAGAGGCAGGATCTCGTCTAGATTCGTCCCGCCTTGCACCCCCGCGGCATCCACCCGAAGCCCCTCCATGAGTGCCGCAAAACAGGCTGCGTCTCTCTCCGGATTCCGCGCCATTGTAACAAAAATGGGGAGGGACGTATTTTCTTTTGTGGCTAGCACTGCGGCTTTCATCTCGTACAGATCCTGGAACCCATCGAGGAAGATGGCGTTCGCCCCTTCCTCTTCCGCCATCTGAACCATCTCTGCGAAATAGGCAATGGCCTCCTCCATCGGCCTCGCGCCCGAGGGACCCATAGCGAAGGCAACATAGCGCGGTTTCTCCACTGTCGATGCGTGGGCTGCCGCCCGCCGCGCAATCTGAATTGCCTCTCGAATGATCCGCTGATGCTTGATCCCGACGCCCAACGTGTTGGTCCTAATGATATCCGCGCCTGCGTCCAGATACTCCCTGTGAACGCTGTATACCCACTCCGGATGGACAAGATTCATACTTTCAGGATGGGCGAGCCGGGCCATTCCCATTTCCATCAGTCTCACATTCATAGCGCCATCCAAAAATAAAAGCTCCGAGCGGAGCTGTTGCCGTATCGATTTCATATCGGACCTCCCTCTCTCGGTATATCATACCGCAAAGGGCAACGGTTTACAAGCCCTATTATGAAGCCATGTTGCGCAGCGGCGCAGAACTATGATATAATAAACGGAACATCGAATTGACCTGAAAGGAGACACCCATGATACAGATAGCGCAGAGCGCCGGCAAGGTCTGGGCTGTAGTCCCAGCAGCCGGTACTGGCAGCCGGATGGGAACGGCGATGAAAAAGCAATTTATGGAGCTGGAGGGCGTTCCCATCTTAGCCCGAACGATAACCACATTGGACGCATGTCCTGTGATCGACGCAATCGTCGTTGTCACTGGGGCGGAGGACATGGAGCAATGCCGGGAACTCCTGCTGCAAAAGCATCAGTACCATACGCCTCTCCACATCCTGCCGGGCGGCGCCACCCGCCAAGAATCCGTCTATCTGGGTCTGAAAGCACTGCCATCCGACTGTGCTTTCGTTTTAATCCACGACGGCGCCCGCCCTCTTGTCGCCCCTGCAATCCTAGAGGCAAGTATACAGACAGCCGCCACGTGGGGCGGCTGTGTCGTTGCCGTACCTGCCAAGGATACTATCAAGGTTGCCGACGACAACGGCTTTGTCAAAGAAACCCCGCCGCGTCAGCGTCTCTGGAGCGTGCAGACGCCTCAGACCTTTCAATACGCTGCGATTCTCCACGCCTATGAACAGGCCATGGCGGCCATGGATCTGACCCACACGGACGACAGTTCCATCGCGGAGCGGTATGGCTTGATGCAAATCAAGCTCTTGCAGGGCTCTTATTCCAACATCAAGATCACAACGCCGGAGGATCTGGCTCTCGCCCAACAGATCCTCCGCGCGTCCAACTAAAAATTACCCTTCGCATAATTAGAAGGCAGTACCCCGACGATGGTTTTAAATGTCTTGATAAAGTGTGAGATATTGGTATATCCCACGTACCGCGCCGTATCTGCCACCGACATTCCCTCCTGTGCCAACAGCCGTTTGGCTTCCTCCATCCGGATGGAAATCAAAAAATCCCGATACGTCAAGTTGGTCGCCTTTTTTAACACCCGATTAACGCCGCTGACGCTCATCCCCAAATTTTCTGCCAGACTTTCCAGGGAGAAATCATTCTCCCGGTAATGCAACAGGATGTAGTCCACGATCTTCTTCGCTTTGTCCTGCTGCACCACACCTTTCTCTCTCTGGACGCCATCGCAGATACAGATGAGGAATTGCTGCATTCCCTCGTAAAAGCCGGAATCGTTTCGGGCGCACAGTATCTGACTAATCTGCGCTTCCGTCACGGGCACTGCCAGACTTTGCGCCAGCGCTACCGTCTTGGATAGAATATCGGAAAATATGAAACGCATCCGAAACTCGGAAGGCTTTTCCGCCTTTAGCTCATCTAAGAAGGCGCGCAGACTTGTACACGCCTCTTCCGCCTTACCGTGGCGGACCGCGTTCATCATTTGGATAATCCGTTTTCCATCGTATTGCAGCGGGCCGTTTTGACTCGTATTTTTTTCCATAGGGGAATACACCGTCTCCCCCTGCTCTAATAACATGCTCTGGCAGCTGGTCTTCGCTTCCAAATAGGAGAGCTGAACTGCGGACAGCTCTTTGCAGACCCTCCCTTGCCCGATCTCCACATCCAACTGCTCCGCTTCAAACAGCACCACAATGCTCTCTCTGATATCCTGTTCTTCACAGGCGTGCGCTGCGTTAAACAGCACCACGATCCCTCTCTCTTCCGGAAACGCCATGGCATACAGATAGATCCCGTCAACCGAGAGATCTTCAATCAAATCTGCCATTTGATGGCAAACCGATTCGTTTACATCCTCCAGGAGCCGGACATAGTGAACTCCAAAATATGGTTCCGATAGATGAACATTGGACAGCCGCATCCTATTTTTCATCGAATCCGTATAATCGCCGCTGATCAAGAGCAAAATCATTTGGTTTTTCGCCGTGCGGGTTATCCTGCTAATTTGCTCGTCAACGAATTTGCTCTTCTCCTGTGCTGTCTCCAACAGAGTATCGAAAGTGGTAAATTCATTCTTAGGCCCACTCTCATCTTCATTTGCATATTTCAGCATAAGCCTGCGAATTGGCCGATAGGTGAAAGTAGCAAAAAAGAGAATGAGCGCTAAACTCAAAATTAGGAAGACGAAGAAAAAGACCAGATTCAACCTGGAATTCCATGGCAGTGAGTGCAGAGCCTTCCCCTCATAGTTGAGATACATGGTAAAACCGTAGCTTTCATTTTTTTCAACTAGACACCCCTCTCCCAAATCGGCAAACTCCTGGGCGCTGAGGTTATCTCCGGTCAGGCACAGTCCATCGTCCCCCATATAGACGGAAAACTCTACATCGTAGAGACCGGATACTTCCCGCAGCCGTTCCTGTACTCTGCTTTTGGAAACCACAAAGGAGAGCGTGGCTCTGACGGAGGAGGCAGAAAACTTTCCAACATTTACTGGCATGGCAAAGAGAAATAACTCATCATCCCCATAGTCCAGCACCGTAAAGTGGGTAATCCCTATAATTTTGGCGTACAGCGCTTTCGAACCCGTTGTCTTTAGTATATTGGGCGCATAGTAGGAGAAATAGCTGATATGCCCTGTAGACTGATATACAATATCGCTATTGCTGTATAGCAAAAAGTATGTTGAGGTATATGGCGAATAGCTGATATATTTGCCTAAACTCTCCACAAGCTCGATCTCATTGTATTTACTTTCCTGAAAAAAACTGGGATTGAACTCATTGTGCAGCAGGATATCGCTGGCAATATCCTCCAAAATGCCGCACTGGGTCTCCAAATCCTGTAAGGCCAACTCCATCTTTTGTTCCGCAACCTGTCTGTTCTGTTCATCCACCGCTTTTATCGTGCTATATACGAAGACCATTCCCAGTATAGCGCAGGATAAAAGGACGATGCCAAAATAGGAAAAAACGTACTGAAGAAAAACACTTCCCATCCACTTTTTCTTTTTCATCGGCAGCCACCTCAATGACTAGTATACGGATTAACATGAACTCAATATGAACTTTTAAAAGGGCACTGAGAATTCTAAAGCGCGAAATCGGGATGTATGCCCGATTTCGCGCATATGGACATGGGATATACCATTATTTACTGCACCGATGGCAGATACACATTGTCGTAATAGTCGATATAATACTGCAAATATTCTTGGAACCTGAGGGCGTCCAATCCGTCAAAGTAGGCGGTAAGCTCCTCATCGGTAACGGCTCTGGCGCCTGTGATAAATTGGGCGACATTTTCTTTGATATATGCGTTGATAACAGAGGACAAGTCGGTGATAGCTGTATTCTGCTCGTCAGTGAAGAATTGAATAACCGGATAATACTCATCGGTGATCTGGACCGTTACGATATCCTGCTCACCGCGGGTGTTGCTCGGAGCTGAAGAGCGATACTGACTATCTCCAAACAGATCATAGCACAGGCCCACATAGCCTCCGATGACCGCCTGGATCTTTGCGTAGTGGTACTCGCCTGTCGTCGCATAAGAACCATTTTCAACCGCCGGATAGGTTTTTGTCGCATCGTCTTCGTCATCCGTGGCATACGACCATCCGCTGTCGACCTTCCCTAAAAATAGATCCTCCTGTTCCGCGCTGGGTCCAAAGATGGACAGATGGTAATTGTCGTAATCAAAGAACCAATCGACAAAGCGCATGGCCAACTCAGGGGTTTTACAAGTATGGGAGATGGCAAAGGATTGGTTGGATACGGAATTGTAATTGCTGGCGACCTGTGCCGTATCATTGTATTCGCTTGTCAGGAAAGGAGCAGCACTCCACTCGGTTTCATTATTGGGCGCAAAGGAGATAAACGAGGCTTGGCCAAACCCAATCTTCCCATTCTGCATCAGCGCCCGCGTCGTCTCATTGTCGATGGTGTACAAGTCATTTGACAGATACCCCTTCTGATAGTAGTCTGCCACAGTCTTTAAATATTCACCGAATACTTCCCTGTCTCCGGCTGGAATTACAGGCCTCCCGTTGCGCAGAGCAATGGTTGTCTGGGATTCCGCCGCGTGGGTTACATAGCCAAAGGCGTTGAGCAGGTAGCGCGTTGAATCGCCTGCGTCTCCCGCCATGGGCACGATATCGCTGCCGCGCTGTTTAAATGCCTCCATCGCCGCCGTGAATTCGTCCAAGGTTGTGGGAAGTTCCATATCGGCCTCTTCCAGCCATTGCTTGTTGATATAGAACGTCATCGCCGCACTATTAGGATTCGTGAAGCCTCCCAGTGCGTAGATAGCGCCGGAGGGAGAGGTAATCTTTCCCAAGTACTCCGGATACTCATTGTATATCCTTATCATATTGGGCGTCAGCGTCTCATTGATATAACCGGACAAATCGATCAGCTGTTCTTCCCGCTCCCCGTACGTCATCTGTTCAACGGAGCTTAAGAACATCTGAAACCAAATATCCGGCAGAGAGTCGGTGGCGAAAGCGGTTGATTTGTATTCCGACGCGGACGTCACCTGTGTCACGTCAAAATCAATATTCATCTCCTGCCGGGCATACTCCCAAAACCAGATATCGTCCGCCTTACCTTGTCCCGACCGCTGATAGACAACAATACTCATCGTCTGGGTCTCATTTGCCAACGGCAGTTCGCTGTCCAGATTCAGATAGTCAGGATACTCTGAATTTCCTTGGCTTTCCTCGTTTGCTGATGACGCGGCATTCCCGCTTGTAGAACTCTGAGAATTCTGACTGGATTCGTCGCCACCCTTGCAGCCGACCGCTGATATGGCCAACACAACGGCCAATACAGCCATGATTCCTCGTCTTGCTTTCATATGATTCCTCCTCTTTCCTATTTATTATATATTGATAACAGGATTCGTATGTCACAGAATCCCCGTTAACCATATTTATGATCAGCCCTTGACAGAACCGATCATGACGCCTTTCACAAAATGTTTCTGCACAAAAGGATAGATTATCAGCAGCGGCGCGCTGGAGATGAAGATCAACGCATATTTCATCGTGTAAATCATCTGCGACTGCCGAATGGCCCATTCCTGCTCATCATCTGTCATTTCTTCCAGCGACAGCATAGCGGTCTCGCCCAGGACTAGAATCTTTCTCAATACCATCTGTAATGGCCAGTAGTCTTGATTCGTAATGTAAATCAGGGCAGTATAGTAGCTATTCCAGCACCCGACAACATTGTACAGCGCCATGACTGCCAGAATGGACCCTGACAGCGGCAGCGCAATTTTGACAAATGACTGCCACTCCGTCGCGCCATCGATATACGCGGACTCATACAGCTCATCGGGTATGTTGCTGGAAAAGAAGGTTCTCGTGACAATCAGATTATAACAGCTGACGCCTGCGCCCACTATCATAATCCACGGCGTATTGACCAGATGTAGCGATTTGTTCAGGATATAGCTCGGAATGAGACCCCCGCTAAAATACATGGTGATGAAGAAATACCAGGAGATGGCGCCCCGAAAGGGAAGATATTTTTTCGTCAAGACATAGGCAGCCGGAATGGTGAGGCCTAAACAGTACAGTGTGTTGGCCACAGTGTACAGAATTGTGTTGCGATATCCAACCCAGATCTCATTGTTTCGGAATACATTCTGGTAGGCTTCCAGGGTAAATCCTTTGGGCCACAGATAGACGCTGCCCGACGCCACAGCTTCAGGCGATGATAGGGATACAATCACGGTAAAATAGAGTGGATACACCATGATCAGAGTGATCAGGCTGCATATGAAGATATTAAACACATCAAATACCTTGTCCGCCCTCGTCTTTTTGATCACGATCCCAGTGGTTCTTTGTTTTGCCATAGAAATCTCCCCCCTTACCAAAGCGCAACATCGGTTACAACTTTGGAAATTTTATTTACAATCAAAATCAGCACAACGTTGATAATATTATTGAACAGGCCGATGGCGGAGGAATAGCTAAACTGACCTCCCTTGAGCCCGATCTCGTAGGTGTATGTGGAAATAACCCGCGAGACGCTCATATTCAAGTCATTCTGCATAAGAAAGATTTTTTCAAATCCTACGCCGACTAAACTTCCAACCCGCAGAATCAACAAAGTGATGACAGTTGGCAAAATGGAGGGGATGTTGATGTGCCATATGATCTTGAATCGGGTCGCCCCATCGATCCGCGCCGCCTCGATTAACTCCGGTGAGATGGAGGACAGCGCTGCCAGATAAATAATGGTCCCCCAACCTAATCCTTGCCAAACACCGCTCCAAACATACAGATGGTCAAAACAATTCGGATCCGTCATAAAGGAATGCCGCTCTCCGCCCAGCGCCGCAATCACATTGTTTACAATCCCATTTGACCTGTCAAAGAACAGCATCAGCATAGAGCACACCACAACAGTGGATATAAAATGGGGGGCATATGTAATCATCTGGACGGTCTTCTTAAATTTCTGATTGTCAAGCTCATTCAATAGCAGAGCAAAGATCAGGGAGCAGGGAAATGTCGCAAAGCCATACAGGCTGATGCGAAGCGTATTCCAGAAAATTCGCCAGAAGTCCGGATACTCCAAAAAACGAATGAAGTGTTTTAATCCCACCCATTCACTGCCCCAGATGCCAAGGCTTGTTCGGAAGTCTTTGAAGGCGATCTGAACCCCGTAAATTGGTATGTAGTGAAAAATAAACACTGTCGTAATGGCCGGCAGGATCATAAGGTAGAGCTGCCAGCAGCGCCTTAAGTCCCGCCGTCGAGAGGCGTGTCTCTTCTGTCTTACAGATAAGGCCGCTGTTTCAAGCTGTGCTCCTGTCTTCATAGCGATCTCTCCTCTATTTTCTTTCAATTTTGACCGAACCAGTTATCTGTTCGATGGCTTTGAATATAGATCAATTCTAGCATTGTCACGTAGGTCTGTAAATGATCTGTTTCGGTCATAGGAATACCGCAATCCCTTTTGCCCTGCGATTGGCTTTTCACGCCCGCTGGCAATTTTCACGAATCGGGTAGGAGGCCATCCATTGGTTGAGTGACCGTCCTCCCACACCACCGTG
>JAHZBS010000040.1 GCA_019423265.1 Clostridiales bacterium | reverse complement strand
CGGCAGCTTTATATGAGGCCCTGACCCACTCCCGCGTGGAAGTCACCGGCCTTCCTGTCCCTGTCATCCACGAGGTTTCAGTCATAGACGGCCGCTGGGCCATCACCATGGATCTGATTCAGGGAAAGACCTTGGCCGAAATCATGAAAGAAGACCCTGCCAACACCGATTCATACCTGGAACAGATGCTGGATATCCAACTGACCATCCACTCGAAAAACGTTCCCAAGCTGAGCAAACTAAAGGATAAACTGACACGGCAAATCAACGACCTGGACGACATCGACGACATTAAGAAGTTCGAACTCCTCAGCCGCCTGGACAGTATGCCCAAACACACGAAGCTATGCCATGGCAATTTTACGCCGGACAATATCATCATCAATGAGAACGGCACGTATATCCTGGACTGGGTAGCCGCCCGCCAGGGAAATGCCAGCGCGGATGTGGCGAGAACCTATCTCCTCTTCGCCCTGAATTCCCCGGAAGCGGCAGAACAGTATATGGCAATGTTCTGCAAGAAGACCGGGACCTCGAAAAAATATGTTCAGGAGTGGCTTCCTATCGTAGCGGCCGCTCAACTGACCGAGGGAAAGGAATCCGAGCGAGAGCTTCTAATGAAATGGATCGACGTTGTCGCATACGAATAGGCTTTACCAGAACCCAAAAGGACTCCCACGCATAAAGAGGGAGTCCTTTTTGCGTCAGGGGGAGCCATCCATCAATTTCTGGGCATCTAAAGCTATAGCATTCGTCAATATTGCCATAAATGAAATCAGTTTTTATGCACTTCTTCCATAAAACAAGAGGAAACTTTTGAAAGTCTGTCGAATTTTATAGTTGCAAACATCATGGTTTTTTGAGTATAATAATATTGTTAAAAAAATAACATCCAGGTAGCACAATATGAAGCAGCAACGTATTTCGCAGATCCTGCTAGCAGGACGCTAACCTTGTATAAAAATGGAGGAAACGGAAATGGCTAACAAGGAAAAAGTAATTCCCATGGACACAAATGTAGTGGATACTTTAGAATCCCTCACCGCCAAGGTCAAGGAGGTTCGAGAAGCGCAAAAGATTTTTGCGACCTATACACAGGAACAGGTTGATAAAATTTTCTTCGCCGCCGCCACCGCAGCCAACAAGGCGAGAATTCCTCTGGCCAAAATGGCAGTCGAGGAAACCGGCATGGGCATTGTCGAGGATAAGGTTATTAAAAATCACTACGCATCCGAGTATATTTACAACGCGTACAAAGATACAAAGACCTGCGGGGTCATTGAGGAAGACGCATCCTTTGGGATCAAGCGGGTTGCAGAGCCTATCGGTGTTATCGCCGCCGTCATCCCCACGACCAATCCCACTTCCACCGCCATCTTTAAGGCTCTGATCTCTTTAAAAACTCGCAATGGAATCATCATCAGCCCTCACCCCCGGGCGAAAAAATGTACCATCGAGGCCGCCAAAGTTGTCCTGGAAGCCGCCGTTGCTGCTGGCGCTCCCAAGGGAATCATCGGCTGGATTGATGTTCCTTCACTGGAACTGACCAACCTCGTTATGAAAGAAGCCGACATCATCCTTGCCACAGGTGGTCCCGGCATGGTCAAGGCCGCGTACTCCTCCGGAAAACCGGCTCTAGGCGTAGGCGCTGGAAATACGCCGGCGATCATCGACGACACGGCCGACGTTCTTCTGGCCGTCAACTCCATCATTCACTCGAAAACCTTCGACAATGGCATGATCTGCGCCTCCGAGCAGTCGGTCATCGTTCTGGATTCAGTGTACGATCAGGTTAAGAAAGAATTCGCGGACAGAGGCTGCTACATTCTGTCCCCCGAGGAAACAGATAAAGTTCGCAAGACGATCCTCATCAATGGCGCTCTAAATTCTAAAATCGTCGGACAATCCGCGCACACCATCGCAAATTTGGCCGGAGTCAATACCCCGGAGACTGCGAAAATCCTCATCGGTGAGGTGGAAAGCGTGGAGTTGGAAGAAGAATTTGCCCATGAGAAGTTATCCCCCGTCCTGGCCATGTACCGCGCAAAAGATTTCCAGGATGCGGTTGCAAAGGCAGATCGCCTCATCGCAGACGGCGGATTCGGCCACACCTCCTCCCTCTATATCAACACGGTGACAGAAAAGGAGAAGATTGCACTCTTTACTGAGACGATGAAGACTTGCCGGATTCTTCTCAATACGCCTTCCTCCCACGGCGGCATCGGTGACCTTTACAACTTTAAGCTCGCTCCCTCCCTGACGTTGGGATGCGGTTCTTGGGGCGGCAATTCCGTCTCTGAGAATGTCGGCGTAAAGCATTTGCTCAATATTAAGACCGTGGCTGAGAGGAGAGAGAATATGCTTTGGTTCCGCACACCCCAGAAGGTATACTTCAAAAAAGGCTGTCTGCCTGTAGCGCTGGATGAATTGAAGAACGTCTGCGGCAAGAAGAAGGCCTTTATCGTCACCGATTCCTTCCTTTATAAAAACGGATACACCAAGACCATCACCGATAAACTGGATGAGATGGGGATCACGCACACCACCTTTTACGATGTGGCCCCGGATCCCACGTTAGCCTGTGCAAAGGAAGGCGCTGCGGCCATGAAAGCCTTTGAACCGGACTGCATCATTGCCATCGGCGGAGGCTCCGCCATGGACGCCGGTAAGATCATGTGGGTTATGTACGAGCACCCGGAAGTTGACTTCCTCGACATGGCCATGCGCTTTATGGATATCCGCAAACGTGTTTACACCTTCCCGAAGATGGGCGAAAAAGCCATGTTCATTGCGGTTCCCACCTCCGCCGGTACCGGCTCGGAAGTCACGCCTTTCGCCGTTATCACCGATGAGACCTCCGGCGTGAAGTATCCGTTAGCAGACTACGAGCTGTTGCCCAACATGGCGATCATCGACGCCGATCTGATGATGAATATGCCAAAAGGGCTAACCTCCGCATCGGGCATCGACGCCATGACCCACGCTCTGGAAGCCTATGCCTCCATGATGGCCACCGATTATACGGACGGATTGGCTTTGAAAGCTCTCAAAAATATTTTCAAATATCTGCCCAGCGCCTATGCCAATGGCGCGAATGATCCCATCGCCAGAGAAAAAATGGCGGATGCTTCCACCATGGCCGGTATGGCGTTTGCCAACGCTTTTCTCGGCGTCTGCCACTCCATGGCGCATAAGCTGGGGGCATTCCATCACCTGCCCCACGGCATTGCCAACGCACTGTTGATCAATGAAGTGATGAAGTTCAACGCGGTCACCGCTCCTAGAAAAATGGGAACGTTCCCGCAATATCAGTACCCACACACGCTGGAGCGCTACGCGGAATGTGCGGATTTCCTCGGCATCAAGGGGAATAGCGATCAGGAGAAATTCGACAACCTGCTGGCCGCTATAGACGAGCTGAAAGCACAGGTTGGAATTCACAAGACCATCAAGGAATACGGCATCGAGGAGGAGGCGTTCCTGTCTACGCTGGATGAGATGGTCGAGCAGGCCTTCGACGATCAGTGTACCGGGGCGAATCCCCGCTACCCGCTCATGAGCGAACTCAAGCAAATGTATCTCAACGCCTATTACGGGACGAACAAATAAAGAATGAACCACTTGTCAAAGGGTCGGGAGAAATGTCATGTTCTCCCGACCCTTTTTTGGATTTTTTATCGCATGGGAAGCAAGTGTAGTACCATCATACAATAATGACAGACGCTTCCTCCCAGCACAAAGATATGAAAAATCTCATGAAACCCCAGGTGCTTGGTATGAAACGGAAACCGTTTGGTCCCGTAAATAATCCCTCCCGCCGTATAGAGCACACCACCGCCCAATAAAAGACCCAGACCTCCCACCGGCAGCTTTTGAATCAACGGATATATGGCAATGACACACATCCATCCCATGACGATATAAAAAGCTGTGCTGAGCCATCGAGGTGCGTTGATCCAGAAAAGTTTTAATAAAATACCTCCTAGCGCTGCTCCCCATATAATTCCAAACAGCGTCCAACCCCAGGGGCCTCGGAGGGGAATCAGGCACAGCGGCGTATATGTGCCCGCGATGAGAAGAAAAATCATCATATGATCTAGCTTCTTCAAGCACATCTCCGTTTTATCAGAGACCGTCAGCATGTGATACAAGCCGCTTGCCGTATAGAGGGCTATCAAGCTGGCTCCATAGATGGAGAAGGAGACCACGTGCCAAGCCCCCGCGTGTAGCGCTGCCTGACATATCAGATAGGCCACCGCCGGAAGCGCCGCTATCCCCCCCGCCAGATGGGTATATGCGTTGACAGGTTCTTTTATTTTCATGCCAATCCCCCTTTATCGCCACATTATATCTTTTATTTAACGATATTATGTAGTATTAATTACTACTTATTATATAATAGTATTGGCACAACATCAACCTGAATATTTTTCCATTACGCCGTCCATTCACAAGTAAGCTCTCTCTTTTGCCCTTATCCTTCCTATATCGCTCATTCCTTTCGGTTAAGCATTTCATCGGAAAACATGGAAGCGTTCATCAGGTCGCCTGGCTCCACTCCAAGAGCATCGGCAATATTAAAGAATACCTCAAGCGAAAACGGGCGAATAATATTGGGTGCCTCAATGGAACTGATGTGTGATCTGCTGACCTTTGCGCTTTCCGCCAACTTCTCCTGTGACATACCGCGCATTTTCCGTAGGGCGGCAATCGTGATACCTAGCTGGATAAATCTGTCCCTGTTTTTGAATTCAACCTCTCTACTCATATGCATTGCCCTTTCTATTTTTTATCCATCATTATACTTTTTTTGATATTTTTGCGCTGTACTTAATGTTGAGCGTTTGTCTTATATATTGAGCAAATTATATCATAAAAGGATATATGTCTAATTTAATGAGCAATGCGACGTAATTTTCAGATAGTCGGCTATCTCCTTTGCAGAGACAAGGTTCCCCATAATGGACCGAACCGCTATACAACAACCGTATACAGGGAAGACTTGCTTTTTCGAGCCTTCCCCTGTATAATAAAAAGAAAAAGGCAGATGACAATATGGATACGATTCTTCAAGAACTTCTGGCCGCCATGCAGCAGGACGACACCATTCCCTACGATGCAATCCCTTCCATCGATCTCTATATGGATCAGGTGACCACCTATCTTGACAGCCTGCTCTCCTCCAATCTTCGATCCCAGGAGGACAAGGTCTTTACCAAGACGATGATCAACAACTATACGAAGGATGGACTGCTCCCCCCTCCCGTCAAAAAAAAATATACCCGCTGTCATCTGATGCTCCTGATTATGATTTTCAAGCTCAAGCAAACCCTATCGATCTCTGATATCGGACAATTGCTGGCTCCTGTCATACAGAATCCGGACCTTCTCCCCTCTTTCTATGAAAAATTCGGCCAAATCGAGCAAATGCAAAAGCAGGAGTTTCTATCCCGGACACAACAGGAATTCACCGAGGTGCAAAACCTTCTCGAAGAGTCCCAATCCTCCGAGCCCTTGCGCCTCTACGCTATGGCTTTGGCGGCACAGGCCGCCTCACAGAAACGGCTGGCGGAAAGAATTCTCGACCGGCTTCAGGCATAAAATCCGCCTCCAGCGGCCAAAATCCACCTCCGGCGACAAAATCCGCCTCCGGCGACAAAATCCGCCTCCGGCGGCTAAAATCCGCCTCCAGCGGCTAAAATCCGCCTCCGGCGGCTAAAATCCGCCTCCGGCGGCTAAAATCCGCCTCCGGCGGATTTGGCAGGATTAAAAACAGCAGGACAGCGCATGGTTCCACAGGGAACCACGCGCTGTCCTGCTGTCGATTCAAACTCAAACATTCGATTATGCCAGCTTGGCTTTCGCTGTCTCGACCAGGTTGGCAAATCCCTCCGGATCGTTGACGGCGATATCCGCCAAAACTTTGCGGTTTAGATTAATATCCGCCTGCTTCAGGCCATACATAAAGCGGCTGTAGGACATGTCATTCTGACGGCAGCCAGCATTGATTCGGGCAATCCACAGCTTCCGAAAATCTCTCTTCTTAAGCTTACGTCCGACATATGCGCTCGCCTGCGCCCGCATCACCGCCGCTTTCGCTGTGCGGTACTGCTTCGATTTGGCGCCGTAGTATCCTTTCGCCAGCTTTAATACCCGTTTATGTCTCTTGCGGCTGTGCAACGCACCCTTGATTCTTGCCATGATACTTCCTCCTTGTTCACTTTAGTGCATTTTCTCTATCCAAATACGATTACAGATACGGCAAAACCTTTTTCATAACTTTTGCGTTGGTGGGATCCGTGATGGTTCCCTTCCGCAGGTTGCGCTTTCTCTTCGTGGTCTTCTTCGTCAGAATATGGCTTTTGTACGCTTTAAACCTCTTCAGCTTACCAGTTCCCGTCGCGTGAAAACGTTTTGCAGCAGCTCTTTTCGTTTTTAGTTTCGGCATGACTTTTCCTCCTTGAGATCTATAGTATAGCCCCTCCGCTTGTTCCCGGGAGGGCCAGCGACTTGCGCCGCAACAATCTTTATGCTAAAACATCTCGGAATAACCTCAATGCTTGGGCATCAAAAACATGACCATGCTTCGCCCTTCCATCTTCGGGGGCTTCTCCACATCGCCGACCTCTGCGATTCCTTTCGTAAAATCATCGAGAACCTCGCGGCCAATCTCGGTGCGGGACAATTCGCGCCCGCGGAAACGGACGGAGACCTTTACCTTATCGCCATTCTTCAGGAATTTCACGGCATTCTTCTGCTTGGTCTGCAAATCATGCTCCTCGATATTGGGAGAAAGGCGAACCTCTTTGATATCGATGACCTTCTGCTTCTTTTTCGCCTCTTTTTCCCGCTTGATCTGTTCAAAACGGTACTTGCCATAATTTAAAATCTTGCAGACCGGCGGTTTCGCCTGCGGTGCAATTTTGACCAGGTCCAGATTGCGCTCTCTTGCCATGGCAAGCGCCTCCTTCACCGGCACGACCCCAAGCTGATTCCCCTCTTCATCGATCAGCCGAACTTCCTTGTCACGAATCTCCTCGTTAATCATTAATTCGCTAATAGTCGGACACCTCCACAATAATGAATTCCTCTACCTCTTCTTCCCTCTCCGCGCCTTCTGCCCGGAAAGCTTTGCACGCGATCCAGCATAAAAAAGCGGATCCTAAGATCCGCTGGCAGACAATCTGTCCAAGGCGCCATCCAAAAAATCTGTGGCGCGCTGTTCTACCCATATTAACCCTTGCCGTATCGCAACACAAAGGTGAGAAGCGGATCTTCTACTTATTTTATGCTCTGTCTATTATACTTTGCTTTTTTCCATCTGTCAAGCTTTTCTTTTGAATCTTGGAGCCTTTTTCTTCCAAAGCTCGGCGTGTACAACGGCTACCCGATCAGATCAAAATCCTGCGGCAACAGATAATACAAAACCGAGTCTTTCTCTTTCAAATAGCCGAATGCCGATACCACATAGCCGTTCTCTCCGTCTGCCTCATATTCTATACAGAGAATGGACTTATCGGAAAAGCGGTGATAACTGCTGCGCTCCCCGACCACACAAGCCGACGGGTCTCTGGCAATCATGTCATCTCGGCTCATGCCAACTGCTATGGCTTTAAAGTCATCTTTATCGGGAAAAGAGGAACCCAGATAGCCATCCACCACATACGGAGTCTCCATATCCTGATCGCTATATAACAAAAACAGGTATCGGCCATCTGTCATGGGCGTCACAGAGTAATACCGGCCTTTATTAAACCGAACAATCTGTACAACCCCCTCTGACCGCAGCGTATCCATTCTGTAGGTTACGCTCTTTACCATCTGCTCCGCCTGAGGGAGAGCCAGATTCTGAAGCTGCTGCGTCAGCTCCTGCTTTTCTATGCCGGCTACTACCGCTTCATTGTCATAGGAGCCCGGCGGCGCATCAGAATGACACCCGGTCAAAACCAAGGTTATGGCACATAGACAAGCTATACATGCACAAGCAATAGCCAGAGAATTTCTCCTAATCTTTTTGCTGGCCATAATCAGCCCTCCATTTTATTTTGCCTTTCTCAATTCGTCAATATACATTTATCACGCTTGTCTTCTCTTTTTACCCAAAGCCCTGTAAATCCCGCTTGCAATGAGAATCCCCCCATAGGAGATTCCCATGCCAAACAGCGTGTCCGTGAAAAAATGGGCCCCGAGGACGACGCGGCTGTAGGCCATGATAAGCGTATACACTACAGACGCCAGCACCAGCAAGTTTCGGATTCTGCGCTGTTGAATCGGGAGCAGAAAGATCAAGAGCGCTGTCATCGCGGCGCTGGCTGTATGACCGGAGGGAAATGAGGTTCCGGGCGAATCATGCACCACCACATACCAAGGGGTATAGAGCTCAAAATTGTCGTGCATCTCTCGAAACCGAACCCGGCCCCAGACCCCCTTGATGATATAGACCGCCAACATGATAACCGCGAAGACGAGCAGAACAAAGGCCGCCTTTTTCGCCGCCTCACGGCAAGCCTCCGGTGAAGCTTCCCCCATAAGGCGCAGGATTCCCCACACCACAAAAGCGGCCACGGTAAAGGCCATAAGCCACTCCGGGAAACTGACTGGCCGGCTCTCCCAAAAATAGTATGAGAATCGATT
Organism: Clostridiales bacterium; assembly: GCA_019423265.1. The sequence continues at coordinate 6,732 of JAHZBS010000040.1, read as the reverse complement.
GGGGATATAGATGGAGAGGCATAGAAGCGCAAGCAGCCCTATGACCAGACACCAGCGCTGCCCTTCGTCCCTGCGCTCCGCCTGGATTCCTCTGGCCAGCAAAATGGCTGACGCCAGCCACGCAGTCAGCACCCCGGGAAATTCTCCAAGGCGCTCGAGCCACACCGCCCAGCTAGCCTGCGCATTCACCAGCGATCTGGAGAACTCTAAATCTCCGTATGTAAAGAGCGCTACCAGTCCGCACCACAGGAACGCAGCCAGGATTAAATAAAACCGCTCGATTTTATTGATCATCGCACATCGCCCTTCCAAAATTCAATTCTCTCCCGTCCATCCGCCTCCGGCAACGTCCCGCCAATCAACCGCGCCATTGTCGGCGCCTCGTCCACCAATTCCATGGAAGAGAGGACTTCGCCCTCTGCGATTCCCCTCCCCCGCATGGCAAACAGTGTAGTATAGTTGGGTTTATAGGGAGAATATCCGTGGGTTGACTTGGTAATGTGAGGCTTCCTCCCCACATCGCCCTCCTGAATAGGGTACACGCTTCTGCCGCCGCAGGCGTCCAAAAAGTAATAGCCCCGGCGCGCCTCCACCATAAAAGTACATGTATCGGTAGCGCCTAATTCTCTGGCCTCCTGGCCGGTTAGGATTTGCTCGATACAGCCGCCATTCTCTTGGCTGAACCTCTCAAGCGCGCTGCGCACTGGCTCTACCAGATCCGGAGATTTGACATAGATATACGCCGAACCATCGCAGTGCTGACAGATAACTTTCCACCAGCGGACTCCTCCCTTTTGATTGGGCTGTAGCCATCCCTGCTCCCAGAAAAACTGATTCAGATAGACCGCCGTATGCTCATCGATGCTGGAATGGTCGCCTAAGATGACCCATGTAACCTGATCGTCCAATCCCGCCCGGACGAATTCATCCAGCAGCTCCCCCAATCTGGCATCATGGCGTCTCAGCGCTTGATCCGCCTCGGGAGAGTTGTGTCCATACAGATGCCGTGTCGCGTCAAGATCCACATAGTGAACGAAATTCACCTGTGGGCTCCGACTGCGGAGGGCGTACTTGACCGTCTCGTGGAGAAAATTATCCAGCTGGGGCTGCCGGGCCCCTTTGATCATGTTTCCGAACCGCAGGGCCGCTTGGATCTGGAACCAGAAGCTTCCGCGTCGCAGAGAGGCCAAAACTTGATTGTCCCACCACCGGTTGGAAAATACCTCCGGCAGATTGTACGTGATCCGCGCTCTCCCTGTGACGGGCCAGAGATAGGCCGCCGTGGTCATTCCCTTCTCTCGCGCCAACTCATATAGCGTTTTACCGTGGATCAGTCGGCGATCCCAACACCAATCGGGCTTAGTCAGCCTTTTGGGCTGAAACCTCGTGTTGTTGATAACCCCGTGATGGGCGGGATAACGGCCCGTCATGATGGATACATGGGCCGGATAGGTGACAGAGGGATACACACTATACACATTCCGGCAATATCCGGCGCCCGCCAGAAATCGCCGGAAATTCGGCAGGGCTTGCAATGTATCCCAGTCCGACGCCGCAAGGCCGTCAAAAGAAATCACCATAATATACCGCTGGTTTTTCATTTTAATCTCCATTCCGGAGCGTCAGCGACGGGGCGAAGAGAAATTTGCGAAGGCGATTTCTCTTCTGCCATAAGAGCTATTTGTGGCGCTCCGGCACAAATAGCCGTGTGAAAAATAAGCTTTTCGAGCTTATTTTTCACACTATCCCTGTGCCCTTTCCTTCGCCCGGTCTGAAAATTTGACAGCGTCCTGATATTGCTGCCTGGATGTGGACCCAGTATACTCCTCGAAATACTCATCAAAACTCGTCATCGCTTGCGCCCAATCTTCTTGCAAATAATAGGTTCTTGCCAGAAAGTATAGCGCGTCTGTCCGCTGCTCTGTACCCGCGTCAGAATACTCTGCGGCTAAGGTCAGCTGCTCTAACGCTAGGGTTAACTTCTCCGTCCGGCTGTCCCCTGACAGATTCTGCGCTTCCCGGTACGCATTGTAGCCTGTGGTAAAGGCGCTGGTATATAAAGGCTCTTTAATTTTGTCCTGGAGCGCCGTGTACAGCTCTTTATTTTCTCCCTCCAGCGACCCTTCATCCACCTGGGCGAGTGCTTTTCCGCATGCTGTGTAATCCTCCTGAATGTAGGCTGTCATAGCCGCCGCCAGAGGATTTTCCTTCTGCTGTGACAGTCTGTCTTGCCACTCGTCATTGATGTCTTCCAGCCTCAACTCCAAATCCGTCTTTTCCTGCTGCGCTTGATGAGCTTCCCGCTGGGCCTGCGCAAGTTGACTTTCCAATGTCTCCCTCGCCGTCTTGTTTTCCGTGAGTTCAGCGGTCAGCTTGCTCACCTGGCTGTTCAGGCTGTCCACCTTATCGGGGACATAGAGAGTAAACATCGCCGCAACACCGCAGCCGATTCCCGCCAGAAATAGCAGCATCTGCGCTACCGGCCCCGACCAGTTGCGCATCGAGCGCCGCTTATCCCTCTTGCCAGTAAAGATCTCCTGTACATCCGGCGTCGCCAAGTTTCTCTGCACGTACAAATCTCGGGTCAGATCCTGGATCTCATGATCCCCCGCATCCTCCTGCCCTTCCGCCTGCATCTCTCGGATGGCCGTGCGGTACCCAAGGACCACCGCGTTGTTCACATCCAGTTTCTCCACCTTGTCCAATGCGGCCTTGGCTTTTCGAAAATTCTTCGTCTCCATATAACAGAGCGCCATGAGCAAATATGCTTTGATGTAGTTCCGGTTCATGGCCACAGCTTTTTTCAGCCGCACGAGGGCATAATCAGGGCTCTCCTTTCGGAGCTGCACCATAGCCTCATTGCACAGGCGAAGACTCTCATTCATGCTCTGCGCCAATTTTTCATTTCGCTTTAAATCCCGCAGATAGAGCTGGGCGCGGTTATCCGTCGCCGGGTTTAGGGTTATGCTCACCGTCCAGTGCCGGATGGCCTCCCCAATCTCACCCATCTGAAAACAGACGAGCCCCAACAGATTTCGGGCATCCGTGTGGCGTTTGTCATAGGAGACTGCCTTTAAGAGTTGTTGCCGGGCGCCGCTGAGATTTTGGCGGTTGGCTAGGTCAAGTCCAAGATTATAGAATTCATTGGCCCTCCGGCGTATTTTCTCCACAATACGGGGATTCATCTCGTTCACTCCTCCGGCTCTTCACCTTTCAATATCATCTCCACAATATCCACGATATCCTTTACCTCTTCGCCGGACAGTCCGGCTCCGGATGTGTCCAGCTCCTCGCTGGGTTTGTAGCGCCCTAGTTCCTCCTGAAAATTAAACATGCAACCTCTCCTCTTTTCACTCGTTTCGCCTTGCAATCCATCGTTTGACTTCCCCTACTAAATACAGAGAGCCAGCGCAGACAATCCATCGCTCTTCCCCACACGCTAGCTCCATGGCCTCATCCGCCCCTTCCGTAATGACAAAGGGAATCCGGATACGGAGGCTGTGGACAAGGTTCCGAAATTCTGCCGCAGTCATGCACTCTTCGCCGGCGATGGGCGTATATAGGATTTTTTGGACGGCGCTTGCCCTTGTCAGGTGATATAGGATCCCCGTGCAATCTTTTTTTTGTAGCGCGCCAAATACTAGGGTGAGGGGCTGCCCAGACAGATGCTTTTGCATGTACTGCCCTAGCTGCCTGGCTCCGTCCTCATTGTGAGCGCCATCCAGCAAAATTTTCCGGTCTCCCACTGTGGCCAGCTCCATTCTCCCCGGCCAGCAAACCTTTTGCAGCGCCTGCCGAACGGCCGTCTCCCCAATGGACATCTTCTTTGCCTGCAAAACTCGGACCGCCTCCAGGACCGCCTCCGTATTGTCGGCCTGATATCCGCCGCACAGGGACACCCGCAAGTTGGGATAGGCAAGCCGGGGCGTCTCCACGTCCAGTGTCTGTCCGGCCAGATCATCGCATAGAATGCGGGCCTCGCCTTCTCCAGCATATATATAGGGGCTTTGCTTTTGCCGGCATACTTGGCGCATGACCCTCTGAACGGAGGGGGGATTCGCCGCCAGGACAAGAGGCACGCCCTCTTTGATGATGCCGGCTTTCTCTGTGGCGATGGACATCACATCGCGCCCCAGCACCCGGGTATGATCCAGGCTGATGGAGGTGATCACCGTCAAAATGGGCTTCTTCACCACATTCGTGGCATCCAGCCTCCCGCCGACACCTGTCTCCACTATGGCGATATCCACCTCACTGCGGTAGAAATACAAATACGCCATGGCGGTCAGAATCTCAAAGAACGTGGCGTGATTCTCTCCGCGCCCTGTCATTTCTCGTATTGTATCCTGAATCTCATATCCTATTCTGACAAACTCCGCCTCGGAAATCAGCTGGCCGCCGATCCGGATCCTCTCGCGGTAGTCCTGCAGATGGGGAGACGTATAAAGCCCTGTGCGGTATCCCGCCTCCGTCAAAATCTGGTGAAGCATCGCACAGCAGGATCCCTTCCCGTTGGTTCCCGCCACATGGATAATGGGAATCCCATCCTGAGGATTCTGATACAAGGCCATCAAGCTCTTCATATTCTCTAAGCCATTTTTCCGGCCGTACAGTGGAACCCGGTCCAGCCAGGCGGTCAGCTTTTCATACGGCGTCTGAGCTTTCTCGGAGGCTCGCGGCATAACCATCCACATCACCTTCCTTGCACTATTTTCCAAGCCGGGTGATCTGTTCCTCGATCTGGCGCATGAGAGCCTTGTATTTTTCTTCCTTGGCTCTCTCCTCCTCAACCACCGCCTGAGGGGCCTTTGCTAAAAATCCTTGGTTGGACAGCTTTTTCGCCACTCTCTCCATCTCGCTGCGGAGATTGTCCCTCTCTTTCTCTAAACGAGCTTTCTCTTTGGCCAGGTCTACTAGCTGGTCCAGGGGAATATAGACGACGGCCTTTTCCAGGGGAATGGAGACCGCGCTCTCCGGCACCCCTGTCCGGTCTCTCTGCACGACAACCTCGCTTGTATACGAGAGAGGCGCGAAAAATCCCGTGCCGCGCTGAAAGATATCGGCCGTCCTGTCGTCGCTGGTTACGATCCTGGCCATGGCCTTGTGCTTCGGTGAAACATTCATCTGTGCGCGAATATTTCGAATGCCGCGGATGGCTTCCTTCATAATCTCAATCTCTTCTTCTTCCGACGAAAAATTCCAGTCCTCCCGGTATTCCGGCCAGCTGGACAGCATGATGGTCTCTTCTTCCGGGCATACGTAGGAGAAAAGTTCCTCCGTGATGAAGGGCATGTAGGGATGCAGCAGCTTTAGCGCATTGATTAAAACTGTGCGCAGCGTCCACAGCGCGGCTGGCCGTGTGGGATCTTCCTTGTTGTAGAGGCGGGACTTCACCATCTCAATGTACCAGTCGCAGAATTCTTCCCAGAAGAAGTCGTTGAGCTTGGCCACCGCGATGCCCAGCTCGTATTTCTCCATGTTCTCCGTCACGTCTTTCGCCAGCCGATTCACCTTGGACAGGATCCAGCGGTCTGCCGCCGTCAGCTCATCCAGTGTGGCAGCGGGCTCTTCATCCATATTCATCAGAATAAAGCGCGATGCATTCCAAATTTTATTGGCAAAATTGCGGCTGGCCTCCACTTTCTCCCAATAGAACCGCATGTCATTGCCAGGCGCATTCCCCGTCACTAGCGTAAACCGAAGGGCGTCCGCGCCGTATTTATCGATGACCTCCAGGGGATCGATGCCATTGCCAAGACTTTTACTCATCTTACGGCCCTGGGAATCCCGCACAATCCCGTGGATAAACACATCTTGGAATGGGCACTCGCCTGTGTGCTCCAGCCCGGAAAACACCATGCGGACAACCCAGAAGAAAATGATATCGTACCCCGTCACCAACACGCTGGTGGGATAGAAATGCCGGAACTCCGGCGTGTCATCCGGCCAGCCTAAAGTTGAAAATGGCCACAGCGCAGAGCTGAACCAGGTATCCAGCGTATCTTCGTCCTGAACCCACTCTGCACCGCCACATTTCTCACACGGCCCTTCCGGCATGGCCCGGTCCACCACCATATGACCGCACTTTGTACAATAGTACGCCGGTATCCGATGCCCCCACCAGAGCTGCCTGGAGACACACCAGTCCCGGATATTCTCTAGCCAGTGGAGATATACCTTGCCAAACCGCTCCGGGATAAAGTTGAGCTCTCCCTTCTTCAGGACCTCGATAGCGGGTTTCGCTAATTCCTCCATCTTCACAAACCATTGCTGCTTGACCATGGGTTCAATGACGCTGCGGCAGCGGTCATGGGTTCCCACGTTATGGGAATGTGGTTCTACATAGAGCAGATATCCCTGGTCCTCCAAATCCTGGACGATGGCTTTTCGCGCCTCATATCGCTCCATTCCAGCGTAACGGCCGCCCTTCTCATTGATATGTCCATCGTCAGTCAGAATGCAGATTTGCTCTAAGTTGTGGCGAAGTCCCACCTCAAAATCGTTGGGGTCGTGGGCAGGCGTTATCTTCACGGCGCCGGTTCCAAATTCTCGATCCACGTAGGCGTCAGCGATGACGGGAATCTCCTTATCGACCAACGGCAGGATGACGTTTTTTCCAATGGCATCCGCGTAGCGCGGATCCTCCGGATGAACGGCCACGGCCGTGTCCCCCAGCATGGTTTCCGGGCGGGTGGTGGCCACCTCGATATAGCCGCTTCCATCCGCGTAGGG
>JAHZBS010000004.1:2116-36255 GCA_019423265.1 Clostridiales bacterium | reverse complement strand
GAAAAAGCGGAAGGCACGCGGGAAGATTTCAACCGATGAGTGGAATGCTCTGGTTGCCAAAGCACAGGAGATCAGGGAGCAGGCTCAGCGAGGATTCTTTTCGGATTTTGAGATGAAGAGAGCATTTGATGAAATTTAATCTGGTACTTAAAGCTAACTGAACGCCCACCGTGAAAGCGTGGGATTAAAACTTTTGTTAGACAAAATTGCAATCAGGCAACAAATTTATCATACTATTTTTTCTAACTGCTGCATCCAATTTGTACAAGCATTACATAGATCATTCAAAACCTTTTGAGCGCCGGATAATGTTTTGTCTACGCCAGAAAGATATAGCTTAAGTTTGGGTTCTGTTCCCGAAGGACGGACAATTATTGTGTATCCCCCACTTAAGTGCAATTTTAATACATCGCTTTTTGGTAGACCAGTAGGTGCTGTAGCATAATCTATAATGTTTTCCACGCACCGTTCCGCTATTTTTCTAGGCGGCTGAGTGCGTATGTTTTCCAATAGAGAATCCATTTTTTCCATACCTGTGGTGCCTGCAAAAGAAAAAGAAAGCATTCGATTTTGGTAGTATCCATACTTGTCATACAATTGCTTCAAAACGTCTAACAACGTTTTTCCTTGAGACTTATACCAAGCAGCCATCTCGCAGATCAACATGGCTGCATTTATCGCATCCTTATCACGTACCGACGTCCCACTGAGATATCCACAACTTTCCTCGAATCCAAAAACATATCGCTCCAGTTCTCCACCTTTTTCCAAAAAACCAATTTGTTCCCCAATGAATTTAAAGCCCGTTAACACATTCCGCAGTTCTACGCCATAGTATGCGGCAACTGCAGCCGCCATCTCCGTTGTCACTATAGTCTTTATGGCCACAGGCAATTTTGGCATTGTCTCTAGTGCTATGCGCTGTTTGCACAGATAATCTAATAAAAGAACTCCCATTTCATTTCCGGTAAACAAACGTACGCCGTTATCTATTATAATTCCTACTCCCACGCGATCACAATCCGGATCAGTAGCTAAAAATAAATCCGCATGTACTTTTTGCGCCAGCAGTGCTGCACAGTGCATTGCCTCTGCGTCCTCCGGATTCGGGTATGGGCATGTGGGGAAGTTACCATCCGGGCACTCCTGTTCCGGCACTACCGTTGTCACGATACCCAGCCGATGCAGAATTTCTCGTACCGGCTTGTTGCCTGTACCATTTAATGGGGAATATACTACATGTAGAGGCACACGTGGCCGTACCATATTCATCGAGAGAATCGTATTATAATAGGCTTCAATCACATCATTTTGAATCACATGTAAATTTTCCCCTATGGGAAAGCAATCCTCTTTTCGTCTTGTTTCGTACGGAAACATCGGCTGTGCAGCGATACATGCCTGTATCTGCGAGGCGGCCTCTAATGTTATTTGGCAGCCGTCTGAATCATATACTTTGTAGCCATTATATATTGAAGGATTATGACTTGCCGTAATAACAATTCCGGCGCTGCAGTGTAGATATCGCACTGCAAAAGAGAGCATTGGAGTAGGAGTTAGTTCATTATAATACCAAACTTGAATCCCGGCCTGCGCCAATACTTCAGCGGCTACGGCTGCAAACTCCCGGCTTTTATTCCGACTGTCAAAGGCAATGGCGCAGCTTGGCAAGGGCGAAGCGCTTTTTAGATATTCTGCAAGTCCACGTGTTGCTTTTGCTACGGTGTAAACATGTATATGCACCGCATCTATTTTGAGACGGAGGATGGATCGAAGACACCAGTCCGCAGTAGAGGAGCTTTTTCCCCATTTACGCGGATGACGAAATCACGCAGGAGAATCCCGTGCGGTTCATTGGCGCGTTTGTGGATGAACTGGACGTCAGGGTGTTGGGTTTTGCCCGGTTCCAGCCGGCGGCAACGGGGGCGGCCGCCCTATTCGGTCCGCACGCTGCTCAAGCTCTATCTGTATGGGCACACGAATCGAATCCGCTCCTCGCGCATGCTGGAGCGGGGCAGTCTGAGCCAGTCCTTCACTCTGGACATTGACCCAGATAATATCCCCGACCCGCAGAAATCAGAAGGCGACTGCCTTTCACAAGGCCTGCATCCGGCAAATGGAGGAGCACAAGGGGACCCAGCTGACCTTCAGCGACCCGGACGCCCGAATGATGCCCCACCAAGCGCAGGGTCTGAAGGTCTGCTACATCGTGCAGACCGCCATGGCCCATGAAAGCCATATAATCACCGGTTTTGTGGTGGCCAATCACAACAACGACATGGATCAAACGCACGATACGGTAGAGCGGGCGCACCAAAATCTGGACGTTGAGGCCCCTGCAATCATCGCCGACAAGGGCTGTGAGAGCGCGAAGGACATTGAAAACTGCCTGCTGGACGGATTCATGTCGGACGAGGGATTGCGTTACGACCGGGCAGAACGGATTGTCTCGCCGGATTATCGGTCCGAAAGAATTTTCGACGTACAAAAGGCCTTCCAAAGAGCGAAAGAAATTCGCGCGTGCCTGCATACCGGCGTCCTGCTGGACTGTTGCCAGAATCCTAAGCTTCGGGTTGAGCTGCAGTTCCAGTCGGTAGAAAGCCGCTTTATCCGCCACGCGCAGACGGCACGGGTACCTTCCCCATGGGGAAGCCGTTCTTCTTTCAGGGGGATCGAAAGAACGGCACGGTTTACGGAAGCCGCGAAGCCTGCCGCTGCCGTCCCACTCGCTGCACGGACGGATGAACTTCACGGCGGTGAAGTTCGGCGCGCGTGCCCGGGTCATGCTCTTTATCCGTTGGGACGTCGAGCAACAGCGCGAGTGCATGCAGACCAGCGAACACCCCTTCGACACCATCAAGCACTATGACGGCGCAGGCTATTTTTTGTGCAAAGGTAGGGAAAAGTGGCGACTGAAACTGCGCTTATGTACCTGAACTATGACATCCACAGAGTCATCGCCCTAGCGGGCGGCGTGCAGGCACTGATCTTCCTGCCCATACCGCAACTCCACTCAGGCACTCCTATACCCGTTTGAAGGAATAGATGGTGGAAACTGAAAAAAGCGGCGCGTAATATGGACTAAAAAGCCCTGTCTCGCGCCGGGTTGAATAACAACAAAACCATCCGTCTCTTTCTTTACCGTGCTCCCAGAAAGGCGGCGGCACAAGCCAAAGCAGTCTGCGGGCAATATGGAGAGGATCCGACATAAGGCTCATGCGGGTATTCTGCATGGGGAATATCCCGCGCTGGACCTGGACAGCCCGTATCACATGCTGAGGGCTCACCATTCCTGCGCATGTGAGAAGGTCCATCAGCTGATGAAAATCATAAGAATCCACTCTATGCGCAAAAAACTACAAAGACACCACAAACTCCCGCCATTGTCATCCCATCGCGCCCAATCTGTTGAAACGTCAATTTTCTTTTGCTCAACCGAATCAGGCTTGAGTCGGTGATATCACCTACATTCTCACCGGCGAGGGCTGACTGTATTTGACTGCCATCAAAGATTTATGCACCAGAAAAGTTGTAGGCTACGCCTTTTCCAGCCGCATCGACATGAAGTTGACCCTATCCGCGCCGGATATGGCTGTACGCCGTGAACGGCCCGGCTCTGGCCTGATTTTCCACAGCGAAAGGAACGTCCAGTATGCTGCGCTGGCCTTTCGGGACAGGCTTACCGCGCTGGGCATCCGTCAAAGCATGTTCCACAAAGGCGTCCCCTATGACAACGCTGTGGCCGAGAATTTTTTCAGCTGCTCCAAATGTGAGCTCGTTCATTTGCGTCGGTATGTCTCAAGCCGGGCTGCTCAAACGGATATTTTCGCCTATATCGAGACCGTTTACAATATGTTGCGCCCGCATTCTGCCATTGACTGGCTCTCTCCGTTCGCTTTTGAACTGCGTCTGCGTAATCCAGTTGTTGCTTAAACCGAAAGATCTTCCGCATTTCTGTGATCCATTCCATTTTTCTGCGCTTCCTACTGTCTATTTTTTTCGGGAAGGGCTCATGCGTCCACTTTTCTAAGCGGATGGTTTGCCAGCACTATATCTTCCGGACACACGATTTCCGCTATCTTCCACCCTTGCTTTTTCTTTTCCAGTATTTCTATATCACCTGGGTTTAATATACCATTATTATGAAAAAAGCCCCTGTAATCAGAGACTTTTTCGACAGTCTGAAGCCCTAGCTAAGCTGATGATCTGTACTCCATTAATAAACAACAAGTTTTGCAACATCTTGTGCAATGACGGAAATAGTCCTGTTTGTTTCTCTAGCAGTATAATAAAAAAGGTACAAGTCTACTGCAACCCATCTGCAAAAAGTCAGCTTTAAACAAAAGGAGATATCAAACATGAGGCAGAAGACAATTTTTATGGGCGGCTTTCATCTGGAAAGCAACACCTCTAATCCCGTACCTGTAGAATATGAAGATTTTGTCATCTCCCGCGGAATAGATATGTTGCCTTGCTTTTCCGAAGCGACAGCGGTTTTTCGAGAAGCCGGTTATTCTGTTCTGCCTTCACTTTATGCAGAATCCATCTGTGTCGCGGGAGGAGTTCTTTCCCTGAATGCTTTCCGGCATATCGCGATGGAATTACTCGACTCCGTGCCTCTGGATGGTAGCATCAACGGCATATGGCTGTATCTGCATGGTTCCATGCAAGTGGAATTCCTGGGGAGCGGAGAAGCGTTTATTGTTTCCGCAATCCGGGAACGGGTAGGGCCGTCCGTCCCTATCTCCATTGCTCTGGATTTTCACGGCAATATCTCCCTTTCCCTTGTGCGCAACGCAAATCTGATTACGGGTTACCGTACGGCACCGCATGTAGATATTGGCGCCACGCAGGCAATCGCCGCCGCGCTTTTATGCCGGGCCATTCGAGAAAATGTCCTTCCCTGGGCCTCCCTTGTTAAAATTCCTATGTTACAACCTGGCGAAGCTGCAACGACTGATACGCCCCATGTGCGCCGTATCCTTGCAGATATTGACGCAATTCAAAGAATGGACGGAGTGTGGCGAACCTCTTATTTTACCGGTATGTCATGGATCGACTGTCCTCATAATGGCTCCACAATTGTTGTGTGCGGCACCGCTAAGGAACGCGCACCCATTGAATCCGCAATGTGCTCTGCCGCACAAAATATTTGGGAAACGCGGCATGACTTCCAGCTCAGCAGCAACTCTCTGAAAACAGAAGATGCTGTGCGGATGGCATTGGAAAGTCCTCAGAAGATTGTATTTTTAAGCGATTCCGGCGATAATGTCACTGCGGGAGCCACAGGTGATAACGCCTTCATGCTTAAGTTGCTTTATGAGCGGAACGCACAAAACGTATTGGTCGCGGGACTGTGGGATGAAGTGGCTGTAAGTGCTTGTGAGCAGGCCGGGATTGGAGCAGTTATGGATATAACGCTCGGAGCCAGGCACAACCCTGCCGGCACAGCGGTAACGCTTTGCGGGGCAGAGGTCAGACACTTGCATCTGAATTCTTGCGGGCATGCGGACGGGGCCGTGTTGTCTGTTTCCGGTATTGACATTATAGTCAACGCAGGGCGTGTCTCGTTTACGTGCGCACAGGATTTCTCCGAATATGGCCTTGAGTACCGTAATTATCACGTCATCGTCGTAAAGCTCGGATATCTTTATCCCGGGCTTGCAGCCATTCAGAATGACAGCTACATTGCATTGACGCCCGGTTCCGCCATGCTTACAATCCGCAATTTTGATTATCGTAATCAACGCCGGCCTCTTTATCCGTTTGAAGATAATTTTCCCTATGACCCTGCCCGAAATCTATTTTGACCCTCTGCCAAGGCCCGGCAAAGTATCCGCAAGATGCTTTGCCGGGCCTTTTTTCATCCTTCTGTATCAGCTCCAGCTTTCCGGGGACTGAAAACCGTTTCCCAGAATAGCGCTGGCTTCCAGAATCATTACAAATGCTTGCGTGTCCTCTTGATACACAACATCCCGTAACATATAAGTCTGCGCGTGCGTACAGGCACACAAAATCGTACCGCTCTGTTCGCCGGAATAACCGCCCCGAGCAGACAATATAGTTGTCCCACGACGGAGATTCATTTGAATCGCATTTGCCACTTGCACTTGACGGCGCGTGACGATAACCACTACCTCCCTACTCTGTGCGATTGCCATCATTTTATCCAGCATAATCGACCCTGTGATAGAACTGATGATTCCAAGCAGCACAGCATCGATATTTCCGAATATAAGTCCTCCCAGCCCAATAATAACGGCATTTAACATCAAATTGATGCTGCCAATCCTCAAACGCGGAGCCAGACGCTTGATCGATATAACGAGGAAATCCGTTCCCCCCGTAGAAGACCCCCTTTGAAAAATCAGCCCGGATCCAATTCCTACAAAAAGCCCGGTGAAAAAAGCCGCGAGAAATTTGTCTCCTGTATAAACAGGGAATAGTGGGAACAGCACATCCAGCATAAAAGATGAAATCAAAATCGTCTTCAGCGATTTCAGCAAAAAGAGTTTCCCCACAACACGGAAACTGAAGAGAATAATCGGAATATTCAGCAAGATGGATGCCATTCCCAAGGGGACATCAAACAGATGATACAGAATTAATGACAGGCCGGTCACTCCGCCCGGTGCAAAACCCGCCTGGCTCGCAAAAATATACATCCCTGTCCCAAACAATAGATTCCCCACGATATCGTACGCCAAGTCTGTCAAAAATTGCATTCGGCGATACGTCATTCTGTGCATTCTCCTTTTTCACTCCTGCAATAATGCCACAGCACGGTATAGTCGCACTGTGGCATTGCATGCATCAATGTAGATGCAAAAAATCAGAGCATCGCCGAAACCGCATCCAAAAACTGCGGAAACGCGACGTCCGGCTCCTCTACCTCTGGGAACCACAGTTTCTCCCACTCAAAGCTTACAAAATCACTGTAATCGTTCTCTTTGAGAATGTTCACTGCCGTTCGGATATCCATCTGCCCGTTGCCCACCAGTGCAGGTGTGAATCCCCAAGGGGTCAAGTCAGAAGAGTCCTTCATATGAACATGGTGAACCTTATCCCGCACTTCCTCAAAGGTTTCATGCAGGTCCATCCCATAGCGGAAGGGGTGCAGGCAGTCCCATAAAATACCCACATTGTCGCTTCCGCTTCCATCGATGAGACGGCGCACGATTTTGCCGCTGCAAAAATCATCATGCGTTTCCATCAGTGGCATCACGCCGTATTTTTTTCCCATATCTCCTACCTTCCCCAGAGATTCCATGATCCACTTGTCACATTCCTCTCTCGTAAGGCCCGCGATCTTTTCAGGTGGAATGGACGCCCGATATTCTTCGATAAACGGCTCTGCCTTTGGCCTGTCTGTAAAATTAAGGGGATACGGTCCGCCAAATACACGTACATAGGGACATTCCAAATCCGATGCGATCTGCATAAAATCCTCCGCCAGCTTAAGCTGAGTCTTCAGGTTTTCCGGATCCGGATACGCAAAACGTGCGCTGCTTGAGACGCATGCGACCTGCAGTCCCGCTTCTTGAAAAAGGCGTCGCGTTGCTCCAATGCCCGGACGCTGGAATTCCTCCAGCACCCGCAAATCCTCAGTACCTTTGTAAATACGGAATTCAACACCTGTGTAGCCGCTGCGTTTGGCAAGATCTATCATTTCCTCAAAAGTATAATAGGGACAACCTAATGTGCTGAAACTGAATTTCATGCGTTACCTCCTGTTAATGGTTCTGCCGTACCTAATGACCGCAGAACGGTGTGTAAAACCTGCGCCCTGTTCACCCTTTCAGGCCCGTTGTGGCGATTCCCTCCACCAAGTATTTCTGAAAGAAAATAAACAGCAGACATGCCGGCAGAATAGACAGCGTTGCCATGGCAAACATTGCCCCATAATCTGAAGAAGCCGAGGGATCGCTGAAAAGCTTTAATGCAAGGCTTATGGTATAATTTTCCGGCTTATTGATGAACAAAAACGCCGCCATAAAATCTTCCCAGCGCCAAATAAAAGAAAAAATTGTCGACGTGACCAGTGCAGGTACGATTAATGGAAGTATGATGCGTCCGAATACACTGAATGGATTGCATCCGTCAATGGCGGCAGCTTCATCCAGATCCTTTGGGATACCGCGAATAAATTGCATGTCTAAAAAGATGAAAAATGCCTGTCCACAAAAATACGGTACGATAAGGGGAAGGAAAGTTCCTACCCAACCCAACTTGGAATACAGCAGAAACTGCGGCACCATGACCACCTGGAATGGCAGCATGAGCGTAATCATCATGCATCCGAACCAGAAGTTCGAACCCGGAAACCGGATACGCGCAAACCCAAATGCAATCACTGCAGAAGAAAATACCGCACCCAGCGTAGCGAGTCCCGCCACAATAAACGAGTTTTTAAAAAATGTCCCAAATGTGATTTTAGAGAATCCCTTCCAGCCGTTAAAATAATTTTCCAATGTCCATTTATCCGGAAGCAGTTTTGACGCCTCGCGCAGAACCAAATCCGTTTCTTTAAAAGAACTAAAGATCATCCACAGTAGCGGATACAGCATAACTACCGCGAGAAACAGACAAAAAGCATGATACACGATTTTTCCGATGAGCCTTTGCTTCGCCATACCGATGTGCATCCGAAATCAACCTCCCTTTCTGGCGTCTGTCTCATAAAATACCCATTTATCCTGCGATTTGAAAAGCAGTGCTGTAAACACCACAATGATGAGCAGCAATACCCAAGCCTGCGCACAGCCATACCCCATCTTATAAAACTTAAAGGATGTACGATAAATATACACAGCAGAAAAAAGCGTTGTATTCATGGGTTCCCCGCGAGTAATCAGCAGGCTCTGTGTAAAGCAGGTCAGCCCCATAATCGTCTGCATGATTAAGTTGAAAAAAATGGTTGGCGTCAACATGGGGAGTGTGATACGGAAGAAGCGGCGTACAGCGGTAGCACCGTCTATACTGGCAGATTCATATAACGATATCGGTATTTGCTTAAGCCCTGATAAAAAATTCAGCATTGACGATCCAAACTGCCATACAGACAAAATAATTAAGGTCCAGATCGCCGTGTCCGTGCTTCCAATCCAGGACTTGTCCAGATTGGTTCCGAATATTGCATTGATCAACGAGTTGAGTAAGCCGTCACCCGAAAACATCTGACGCCAGACGATAGCGATCGCCACGCTGCCGCCTACAATAGAAGGCAGATAATATGCCGCGCGGTAAAATGCTGTAAGCCGATTTGTTTTATACAGCAGCATTGCGATCATCAACGAAAATGCCAATTTCAGCGGTACTGAAAACACTACATACATCAGAGTTGCCTTCAGTGAAATCCAGAACTGCTCATCCTCAAACAAGGCAAGATAATTTTTTATTCCTGCAAATTTTGCCGGGGAGAGCACATCATAATCACAGAAAGAATAGTAAAGCGACGCGAGAATGGGGATGACCGTGAAGCAGATAAAACCAATACAAAAAACCCCAATAAATGCATATCCGGTGAGCGTATTTTGCCACCATTTGCGGGACAGGCGCTTTTTCATAACCTCCACGCGCTCCTTTCATTTTCAAGAGTGATCGTTACGCGGGCACCTCATTCCAGCCCCGCTTCAGTTTTATTTAGAGGTCGCTATGTCCATTTCAATTGTACGAGAAGATTTTTTTATCGTAGACTTTTTCTTTTGTTCGTCCAATCTGGCCATATAGACTTCTTCATCCACAGGCACGTTTACCCAGCCGTCCGTCCAGGACGAAAGATAGATGGCGTTGAAAATTTGCACCGCTTTAAGCCCCTCCGGACCCGGAGCAATCAATTCCTCTCCGTAAAGGATTGCGTTGACAAAATTCTGCGTGATTTTTTTGTGCCCGTCAAAATAAGGGAACATATGGTCGGGAACAAACTCTGTAATCCTGGCTTTCGGCTCTCCAAAGCCTCCTGCATATGTAGCATTAAATTCCCGCTCTGATTGTTCAAATTCCCAATAAGTAAATTTAAACTCGTTATTGCCGGTTTCTTCAATTACGACTTTCCCCCGGTCTGCAGTGATTTCTAATCGGTTGCTTCCCTGTGGTTCCCCTGTAGTAGAAATGAACTGGGCCGTCATTCCATTGCCGTATTCGGCATACACCGTAACCGAATCTTCTACTTCAATGGTATGATATCGCCCAAATTGGCAAAAACTGCGGATACGATTGGGAACACCGCATATCCATTGCCACATGTCAAGGTTGTGCGGGCACTGATTAATCATAATACCGCCGCCCTCTCCATCCCAGGTGGCACGCCAATCGCTGGAATCATAGTAACTCTGAGACCTATACCAGTTCGTCACAATCCATGTCATACGCCGCAGTTCTCCCAATTCCCCACTTTTCACCAATTCATGGAGCCTGAGGAAATAAGGATTTGTTCGCTGGTTATACATCATGCTAAATACCTTCCCGGATTTTTCCGCTACGGCATTCATCTCCTCCACCTGTCTGGCATACACACCAGCCGGCTTCTCACAAATCACATGAAGATCGTGCTGGAAAGCACAAATTGCATATTCCGCATGCTGATAATGTGGAACGGCGATTAAAACAGCGTCCACTAAGCCGCTTGCGATCAATTCTTCCGCTTTATCAAACCGGGCCACCGCTTCACCGAATTTCTCTTTTGCCCATTCCAAGCGATTCGGTTTAATATCACAAACAGCCGCTAAAACAGCGTTTTTTACCTCGCCTTCAAAAAGATATTCCGCATGGCGAGAGCCCATGACGCCAATACCAATAATGCCCATTCTAACCTGTTTCATCCGTAGAAGACCTCCAAATTTATAATTACTGTAAAGATAAAGAGACAGTCTGGACTCTTTAGGTATCGCCAAACTGTCTCTCTACTTATAGAGCTACCGGTTTCTTACGTTGCCGAATCCGAGTCAGCCTGCATTTTCAGCAAGGATCTTGTTTGCGCCCTGCATAAATTCTGCAGCAGCGTCTTCCGGTGTCTCGGCCCCGAACAGTACCTTCTGCCGTATATTTTTTTCCAGCTCGAAAATCTCGGAAGAACAAGCCGGTTCCAGCGCTGGAGCCGGCGCGCCGTGCTCGGCGACATATGTCACATAATCAGAAATTTTTTGAGAAACCTCATCCAAATCATTCGCAATGGCTTCACATACTTCGCTGTTCATCGAAACGCCGCGCTCGTTCAACAATACTTTATTGGCATCTATATCGTTAATAATATAATTCAGAGCAGCGGCAGCGGCTTTTTTCTCCGCATCTGTGCCCGAGGAGCCCAATCCTGTCAGCTGAGAAGGCTGTACATAGCATGGCTGACGGCTCTTATCCGAAAAGGTCGGCTGCATACAGATACCCAACGTCCTGTCTTCGCCCATGGCAGACTGAAGGCCCACGCCCATATTAGATGTTAAAAATGCGTTCCAAGCCTTGCTTGCAACAATAGGTTCCAACTCCGACCCAGTGATGCCAGCATATTCCGACGGATCCACAACCCATTCGGCAGCGCCTGCCTCCGCCAATTCTTGATAGGCTCTTTCAATTATGGTCGGATCATCAAATCCCAGTGCCGTCTGCTCCTCGTTATAGAATTCATAGCCCGCACCGCGAATCGTATTGCGCAGTGTTTCCGCATAGGTGATTTGCCAACAATAGCTTGTTTTGATTCCAGTGGCTTCATATACTTTTTGTCCAATTTCTTTGAATTCTTCCCAAGTGGGTTCCATGCTAATCGTCAGGCCCAATTCTTGCAGCAAACTGGCATCATAGAACATGCAGCGGGCATTATTGCCCATACTCAAGGCATACAAACTTCCATCCACCGTTCCCGCTGCGATGGTATTTGCGTCACACTTGGAAAGATCAATAATTCCGGCCTCTACATACTCATCCAGGGGAATGAGAAGGCCTTTATCAGCGTAACGGGGGACAGCGTCATAGTCTACCTGAATCAGATCGGGCAGGTCTCCCCCGGCTGCACGCGTCGTAATCAAATCATTATAAGAACCGCCATCACAATACTCCAACGCAAACGTGACCTCGGGGTGCAACGCTGTATACATTTCTGTCACAGCCGTTGTACGTTCAGCGCGTACCTGATTGCCCCACCAAGTATATCCCAGCGTAACTTCCTGTACCTGTGTTGATGTGGATGCAGCTTCTTGAGACGACGCGCCCGAGGCCGAGCCTGTACTGGCGGACGATGTCCCCCCGCACGCCGCCAAAAGCAACACCAAAAAGATGGCTGCCAAAATCAGGCTGATTGTATTTTTTAATACATGTTTCATCTTTATCTCCTTACTTTCTTCTGCCGCCCATTTTCAAACGGTTATTCGGCACCTTTTCATCCGCTCTTTTAGATGTATTTACAATCTGTAATTTTACAATTATCAATTGGACAAAATATATAGTTTATTACAACATAGCGCGCTTGTTTATATACATAATATTGCTTCTTGCCATAAAAGGCAATTTCTATAGTTGCGCTCAAACATTTCAAAAATTGCTTCTTTACTCGTTTTCTATTTTTTATATGCTGCAAATTTATTATTATTATTATTATGAGAAATCTTATACACAAAAACGTTATAGGAGAAATGAGGCGCATATCGTTATGTATGGTCCAAATCCGTTTTTCAATTTACCTGACGATTCTTATAACGACATTCAGTCCTTCCAAAAAATTGGGATTGCTTCTAACGCATCCTGTTACAAACAACTGTTTTACCAGGATGCAATGTGGAATATTGATCATTTTCTTGATGAAAATGCTCAAAATTTCCCGCTGCATCTTCATGACCATCTAGAAGTGATTCTTTTTTTGCATGGCAATATTGACTATCTTGTTGAAAGCAAACTTTATCGCATCAATCCAGCGGACATCGTCCTCATCCCGAAAGGATATTTCCATCGTCCGCATATTCTGAATTCTCAATTGGCCTATGAACGAATTGTCGTTTGGATGACAAATGAAGCACTTAAAGAGCTTAGTACGCCAGAAATTGACCTGATGTACTGCATCCGATATATTTCTGAAAAACAATATTTTTTGATTCCCGAGCAAGCTCCTGAAAACTTTCTGATTCGGACAGCTATGCAGCAATTGGCACATCTGCAAACTGGAGATATCTATGGAAAAAAGTTGCTGATTACAGGTTTTCTTCGCGAAATTATTCTGTATTCGTATCAATCGGCGCTCTCTCCCGCACTGTCTCCGCAGCGTATTGTAAAAAGCCCTTTAATTACCGCTGCAGTAGATTATATCTCACATCATTTATCTGATCAGATCACACTGGAATCCCTTTCAGACAGATTATTCGTCAGTAAATATCATCTGGCACATACCTTTAAACACCATATGGGAGTCTCGCTTCATCAATACATCATCAGCAAGCGGATGCTCCTTGCAAAAAAACTGATTGCCAGCGGGCAACCGTTTAATACGGTATGTACTGATTGCGGATTCAACAATTATTCCAACTTTTTTAAAGTTTTCAAGGCTAACGTTGGTCTATCTCCCCGAGATTATCTCAACGCTCTTATTGCAGACCACGATTTTGAAAATTCATAACGCAATTGTAAGAGCAAGTAGGACACGCCGTGGGTAAAAATAGGGCGGACGCTCTATCCTGAGCAAGGATACAATATTGCTTCATCCTACGCATCAAAATCTCGGCCTGCCTATTGCCTGGACAGAAAGACGCTCTTTCCGGACCCAATGCTGCAGAGAGTACTCAAACGGCTTGCATAGGCCAAAGCTTAGCGTAACTGTGCAGACTGATTGTGATTCCAGACCTTCCGTACCGTCCAGCCTGTAATACGTCGCTTATCCGCTTTTCGGTACATGGGACAGGTTGCTCCGTTAGCTTTGTAGGTCACTTTTCCTCCGCTGTTTTTGCAGTCCGATGTACCTTGATGCATTTTGTTCGCAGCGGTTTTGGCCCAACAGTTTTAACGTCCGACGGACTCATAAAGCCCGGCAGTCCTTTGTGGATCGCCGGGCTTTTCCGCACTATCATCCCTTCCAAAACCGCAGGCCGTATCCTTGGCGGCAAAACATATGACCGACATCGCTTCGTGGCCGGGCAAATTGCTCAAAGCCTCAGGCAAAGACTTTTCCGTCTTCGGAGGCCGCAAACCGCAGGACCTCATAGGTCGCAAGTGTGCGGCGGCGAAGCCCCGAACAGGCTCACAACCTGCTTGACTGCATCGCGCGCGTCTGCCTCCACGGGCAAAATGCGGGACATGGTTTTGGCCCGCAGGTGCGTTTAACGATATTATGAACGAAAATTTCGTCTTCCAGAGCGACGTTTTCCCGTGTCAACGCTCGTCAGACTGAGTCTATGTTACAAATAAAGAACACCTCTTGCATTTTTTCATGCAGTTTCTTGACTACAAACCAAAATTTAATTCCACCCTATTATTATTTCGTTGATAAAGAGCACAATTTTTGCATTTTGCTGCGCAACTTCTTTGATTGTACTTGTACAAATAGCTTGCTAGAATAAAAATAATCCCAAAATAACAAGCGGAAAAATAAAGGACGCTTGTTCAAAAAATAGTATACGCCCATAAATTTTTTGAAAGGAAGAATTGGCTCCATGAAAAACTTAATTCCCGCCGTGCAACTTTTTACGCTACGCGAATTTACTCAGACAAAAGAAGGGCTGGAGAACTGCTTCAAACGTATCCGCACCGAAATGGATTGTGATGCCGTACAAATTTCCTGCATTGGACGTGACATTCCTGCCTCCTTTATTGCTGCGCTTTCTAAAGAATATGCTATAAAAATTTGCATTACCCATGCGCCGCCAGATCTCGTTTTTAGTAAAGATTTAGATGTATATCGCAAACTGATTAAAGACCATCAAACATATGGCTGTAACATCCTGGGCGTTGGAAATTCGATCCCACGTTATATTGATGATGGTTACGCGGGATTCAAGCGCATGCTACATGATATCGCTCCCCTTCTGTCGGAACTGAAAGCCAACGGTATGAAATTCGCATACCATAGCCATACTTATGAATTTGTAAAAGATCCGCAGACAGGACGGTATATTTATGACATGCTGGTGGAAGACACCGATCCTGATGTTTTCCATTTCATCCAGGATTCCTTCTGGATGCGTTATGGCGGCATCAATCATCAAAAATATTTGGAAAAGGTCGCTGGACGTATCGAAGTACTGCACGTCAAGGATTCAACTCCACGACAGTCCTTCTGTGGCGATGCAGAGCCCTATTTCGGTACGATCGGGGAGGGAAACATCTATTATCCCCCCATTCTGGATGCCTGTGAAAAGGCAGGCGTTCAATATCTTGCTATCGAGCAGGATTATTGTCAGCGAGATCCCTTCGAAAGCTTAAAAGCCGCTATGTCTGCCTTGAAAAAGACAATTGCTGAAATTTGAAAGTAAGGAGAAAATCGGAAAATGTGTAATATCAAAATAGGAGCTCAACTACGCACTGTGCGTGATTATTGCCTGACACGTGAAGAACTGTTCAATACGTTCCGTCGTATTCGCGACATCGGTTACGATGGTGTAGAAATCGAAAATGTACATAAAATTGCAGATCCGGAGGAGATCGCCGAATTTTTAAACGAGATCGGCTTAGAGGTTTGCTGCACCCGCAACAAGTATGGCCGAACAGAGTTTGACCTCGAAGGGATGATCCGTGAAGCAAAGCTCTACAAAACTCCGTATATGGGGATAGGAACTATTGGCTGTGAGGACATCTTCTACAATGCTTCAGGCGTGCAGCGCTATGCTGATTTCATGACAGAAGTGACTTCAGAAGCTCAAAAGCAGGGCATAATTCCCACTTATGATCTTCGCTCTCAGGAATACGTTCGAGATGGCGAAGGTAAATTAGCCTATCTGCGTTCTTCCGGGACTCCGTTTCCTGTAGAGGTAATCCTTGCCGGAACCCCGGAAGCTTTCCACATGGCTCCTGATAGCTGGCATTTGGTAAATGCCAGCATTCCCATTCCTGAGTGCCTTAATTTTCTGAAAGGAAGAGTGGACATTTTCCGCTTTCGAGATGTTAAAATTGCACTTAATGACCTAACTTTCTATCGCGCGCACCGCGATCCTTGTGAATGCGGAGAAGGCGTGTTGGACTTTGTCTCCTGGTTACCTTCGCTGGCGGATTCCGGTGTTAAGTGGATAACTCTGGGACAAGAATTTTGCACTAAGGATCCTTTCACTTGTCTGGAAATCAGCCTGCGCAATATCCGTCCTTTACTTGACGCTTGAGTTGATCTTAAAACGTATTTCGTAAAAAAGAGAAGCCGTCTTGACACAGACGGCTTCTCTTTTTTACAGTGACTATATTTTTTCTTCATAAAGGAATTTTTTTAATACCGGCATACTCTGGGTAATTCCTTTATCAATGTTCATATCAAAACACTCCAGAGAGAGGCGCCCATCATACCCAATCTTGCGCAATGCTCCAAAAAAAGGTGCATATTCAAAGCCGTCATCTAATGCCGGATAGCTTCTGGCCTCGTCTGCACAAGAAATATGGGCATGCCGTATCCAACTGCCCGCTTGGACGATATCAGACATCGGTTCATTTTCGTAGTACATGTGATAATAATCACACAGAGCAAACAGCATCGGATGAGCTACTTCTTTCGCCAATTTTACTGCGTCGGGTACGGTCTTAATAGTATCATTTTCTACTTCTCTGCTGCAAACTGGTTCAATGACTACAGTTATGTCATATTGTTCCGCATATTCCATCAGACACCGCAAAAACGTCACCAACTGCGCTCTTGCTTTCTCTTGCGGATATCCTTCCGGGACTGCCCGAGCACGAGCGCTTCCAAACACCATAAGCTTTGCTCCCATTTTTGCGGCGCGGGGAAAAGCGCGTGAAAAATACTTCCGATACTGTATCTCGCTTACATTTTCTCCTACGATTGGTATACTGCCGTCCAACGGAAGTAACAGATTGAACACTTCAATTTTTATCGGAGCGTCTTCAATACGCGCCGCAAAAGCAGCAAAATCTTCTTCCGGCATCTCCATCAGCCTGCACAGATTCATTTCTATGTAATCCATATTATGCTGAATTACAACTTCTGCCTGCCCGGCGTCCCGCACGTTACATCCCAGTCTCATACTACCCCTGCCTTCCAATTCAAATTTATTCGACATATTCATGATACAAAGCCATCTTGTCATTAGCAATTTAAAAAATTGTCCAGAAACTTGCGAAATTTGCTCTTTTATATACTGCTATTATTTTCCGCTTTCTTTCTGAACTTATCTGATCATTTCAAAGCACTGTGCACCTTTATACCTGCAGAGGCGCTTTTGAGCTGCCCGCACTACTTCATGCCGCATAATGGATATGTTTTTTATTACCAAATCTTCCGAAAAGTAGCCAGGATCGATTGTAAAATTAATTTGGGCACTAAAAAATCTACAGTAATTGCCCAGTAGTAGAATGAAATTAAAACGACAACATTCGCCAAAGGAGCGCAAACAATATGGACGGCCTAAATTGCACCAAGAATTTGAAGAATGCAAAAAGGCTCAACATCTGCAAATGGAAAAGCAATAGGCAATCAAAACACTTAGGAGGCAAAGGTCAGGAATCCGAGTAAGCACAAGAGAGAGGCTGTACACCATTAACAATCACGAATGAGTTATATAGAGGTTCGCCAATCTGTAAGGGCAAATGAGGGAGGATGCTCGGCTGTGTTCTTCCCGGTGTGGTAAATCCGTCTATGAAGCAAATAGGACAACGTGCCACAACCCTACAAAAAAATTTGTATGCGCACTCTCTACAATAATGGTAGACAAGGGGAGTTTTCTATTAAACTTACGAAACTCCCCGAAGCCCTAAAGCAAAAGGCAACGAGCCAGCATGAAAAAGAGAACAAAGAAGCGCTGCGAAAAAGCAGTTCCAACCGTCCGGGAAGCCAATCTTTCCGTATTGAAGAAGGGCATAGTGAGGGTGATATCGCAGTTGGTAAAATGACGGTAAAGAGACCGCCGTCTTTTCTGGAAAAGATAGGCAAACCACCTTGCCTGCCATAATTCCAGATAGGATCTGCAAAGCCGTCATCCGGGTCACGTAGGTGTTCGTGCCGCGCCTGAAGATAACTTTTTCAATGCCTTTGAGGCTATTACCGTGGACAATAACAGCAAGTTTCCGACTTAGCTAAGTTGGAACAATGGGGACAAAAGTATTCTTTTTTCACCCGCACACCTCATAGAGGTACCCGTAAAATGAGTGACACAACATCCTGTTCCAGACCTATATTTTCCCAAAGGTGCTTTCCTTGAAAAGTGCAACATTAAGGATATTCTTTCTGCCACCGATGAGCCAGACGGATATTTCGCGTAAAAAGTTGGATTACAGCACTCCTGAAGAGCTGTTCGATGCATTTCCGGGTTCCGTCTCCGCAACCTGACCCCGTCCCCTATCCTACCGGGCACAGCTTCTCTCTACCTTCTGGAGGTGTCCAGCTTGTTCCTGCAATTTTCCAAAATAATATTATTGCTTACATTGCTTAAAAAGAGGAAAACATAAAACTGTGTTCAAATGTATTCGCCACCAAAACCCTATACTACCGCGGCCCCAAGGTCTACCCTGGGGGCCAATTCTAAAATAAAGCATGTAGAAGCGGGGCTTGTCAATAGAAATATAGCGCGATAAGAGACCTGTTGACACTCCTCCAAGAAACAAAACTCAATTATTTTCCAGCATAATATGAATGATTTCGCGATCCGTTTCACGCATTCCTTCACGCCCCATGCGGCTGACGTTGGCAATGGTATTTTCTACGCCTTTTGTAACGATGCCATCGCCTCCATAAAATTGCTTTCCGTTCCTGTACATCTGCCAACCCAGAATTCCGGAGTCCACCGCGCAGGCAATTTTCGCAGCGCAGGAGGGTTTTGCTCCGTCACACACCATCCCAGACAAAATCGCCAAGGAATTCACCAATGTGTGCGCTACTGCGGAAAGATCCCCGCCATGAAGCCACGCTACTGCGGCTCCGGCCGCGCAGCCCGCGCTTACTGCTCCACAGTATGCGGACAGGCAGCCAATACCGGTCTTCAAGTGAATGGTGAGCAAATTGGAAAGCAACAGCGCACGGTGCAGTGTCTCCCGTTCTATTCCCAGCTCCTGCGCGTACTCAATCACGGGCAGGCTGGCCGTAAGCCCCTGGTTCCCGCTTCCTGAATTGATGACAACCGGGAGCTCACAGCCACTCATTCTTGCATCCGAGCCCGCGGCGGCGGCAGCCGCAGCGCGCGTTTTTATGCTTTCATCTGTTCCGCGCAGCGTCGCACCGATCCCCGCGCCCCATTTTCCTGTCAAGCCTTCATCTCGTATCGCACTGTTGTATTCTATTTGACGTTCCAGAAGCTCCCAGGTCGCATCCAAAGGTGCTTCTGTCGCATAAGCATAGATGTCCTCCACATTCAGCCGCGCGTAAGCGGCACTTTTTTCTGCTGTACCCTGTGCGGATGCACTGTACAGCACTTTCCCGTTTTTCTCGCGCAGCACTACATTTGTGTGCCCTCCTGTGATTTGTACACGGGCGCTGTCTGCTCCAGCAGATGCTTCTACGAGGATATCAAACACCTCGTCTCCCTGGGCCGGTGTTACGTTGACTGCACATTGCTCTAAAAATGTGCGAATCGCCGCGCGCTGCACATCATCTACCTGGGCGATCACCTCCAGCCGTTTGTCCGCACAGCCCGCCACTGAACCTGCCGCTATAGCTGCGCGCAGTCCCTTAAGGCCACCCGTATTCGGCACAACAGCACTTTTTGCATTCTTGATGATATTGTGGCTGACCGTGAGTTCCAATTGCTGTGGGAGTGCGCCCAACGTCTCCCGTGCAAGTGCGCCCGCATACGCGATCGCAATCGGTTCCGTGCATCCCATTGCCGGGACCAGCTCCTCCGCAAGGATCTCTTCATATGCACGGCATGTCTGTACACTGCATCCCATTCTCTCTCCGCCTTTCGCTGCTTCAAAAAGGACGGCGCTTGTATATCCGCGCCGTCCCCTCCTATTTTGTGCCGTTATGGACAGCACAGCTCTCTTGCCTTTTTCAAGCTTGCCGCCAGACATACAAAGGGGTCTCTATCGCAAAGCTCCTGCCCCACGGTAAACCATTCTGCACCCGCTTGTGACGCCGTCTTGGCCCAAGACGGCAGATCAAACAAGCCTTCTCCCAGCGGGCATTCCTCGCGCCGGGCATAGAAAAAGTATGTCTCGTTTTCGCGAATCTTCTGATCCGACAGGCGACAGACCGGCATACGGCCCGCCAGACGGGAAAAGATCTTTGGCGGCTCCACCGCAGTCCGCGTCAGACTCAGCACGTCCGTTTCCCAAAGATAGTCCGATGTTTCGGGACGGTCCGCCAGCTTGTCGAAGGGCCAGACACCGTCGCTTTGCCGCATAAATTCATGGAAGCGCAAGCTATACAGCGGCCGCACGCCCTCCTGGGAAAATTTTCCGCAGACTTTACTCGCCTGCTCCAAATATTTTTCCATGCCTGCCGGCCCCATTGTGAAATAACTGGCCGTAACGGTTCCCACTCCCACATTGACACAATTCATAGCCTTTGCTTCTGCAATCATATCCTCTAGGCCATAGCCTGTGCGAGCAAAAGGCGACCGAATGGAGCATACCTCCAGACCGAGTTCCTTCAAATGGCATGCGACCGTTTGCCTGTCTGCATTTTTCAGAAGACTGCTCTCCAGTTCCACACCATCAAAGCCCAGCGCCCGGATGCGCGAAAGCGTGTCCAAAAATTCTTTCTGCGTACCACAGTATGCGCGGACTGTGTTCAATTGTGCCGCAATCCGTATCATGCGCTTTCGCCTCCTTCCTCCGTTTCTGCCAAGAGCCGCTTTAGCTCCCGAAATGCATCCTGCAGGCAAGCAAACGGGTCGCGCTGACAACGGTCTTGTTCAATTGCAACCACCTTCACGCCCGTGCGTGCCGCAGCGCGCAGAAGCGGTGGATAATCAATATTACCTTCTCCAATGGTGCCTGTTTCTCCAAGGATATGTCCCATGGGCAGCAGCAGCATGGTAAAGTCCTTTGCGTGCATTACTTCCATGCGTCCAGCCACTTTTTTCATGTACGTTTCATGGGGCAATCCACCGTATTTCATCCAGAAGGAATCCTGGATAAAGTGAAAGCCTTCCGGGTCTGTTTCTTCTATCAACAGATCATACATACATTTTCCGCGATAGCGGACAAATTCAAATGTGTGACTATGATAGGAAAAGGTCATTCCATTTTTCTTCAGCTCCTCTACCACAGGCGCAATATCGCGAATGAATCGGCAATATCCTTCATACCCGTCGTCAAGGTAGCAATTCTCCAAATTGCCCAAACCAACACTGGGGCATCCCCACGCCTGATGTTCCTGGATGAGCTTGGGCAGGTCATGAAAAATGCGCTGCATGGGCGAGTGAGTCACGCATACCTTCATATCATATTCACGAATCACATCTGTGATAAAATCTGCCGGAATGGACGCACCCAGACGCGAAAACTGGACGGTATCACAGCCCATCTCCCGTACACGGCGGATACTGTCTGCAAAGCCTTCCGGCGTTTGGATATAGTCGCGCAGCGTAAACAACTGCACGGCCGGCGTAATGTCAATCATCACTTTCAACCTCCTTCTGGTTTAATATAAACTTAAAGTGGCATCGTCCGTCCTTGAAAAAATGTCTGTCGTGAATGCATTCCATCTCTTTGTGATAGCCGTGAGCGATCGCGGGATCTATTATGTCACAGTAGTGGATCCCCCAGCGTTCACATCCATCCCGCATCCATGTCTCAGCGAAGACGCACTTATCAAAATCTTGCTCTACCTGATTTTCAGAAACAGCGTCTCTGCTGTGAAAATATCCGCTGCGCCCCATATCATAACAGGAAAGATAATGCCGCGCGTCCGCCGCGTGCCCCTGCGCTGCGGCACGGGCGGCTATATGGCGGCCTCGCTCTTCGCCAAAGCTGCGCACACCTGCGCGCACCGCCTCTATCCCCTTTTCGCCGCAGGCCTGTTCCACCTTGCGTGCAATGTGTGCGAACATCCGCGCGAACAGGACATACATATCAACTTCTTCCAGCTCCAGGGACACTTGTTCCTGCTGGTCCATTTGGCATCCTCCCTCCGTATCAATCATCCCGTTGGGCGTCCAACATCCGGAACGTCTCGTAGAGCACATCGGCTCCCTTTGCAAGCTCCTCCGGCGGGACATATTCATCTGGATGGTGCGTGAGGCCGTCGTGCGACTGCACAAACACCATAGCCGTGGGCCATATCCGCGCAAAAATCATCGCATCATGCCCTGCGCCGCTGTTCATCCTGCGCCAGCTATAACCCAACTTTTTGCACGCGTCTTCAATGCACTGCTGCACTTTCGCGTCCAGCGCTGTCGGCGCCTGACGCATCCCTTCGCGCACATCGATAGTCACGCGGCATGCCCGCTCCACATCCGCCTTTTTTTCACGGATAAAGCGCACCAAATCGTCCCTGTATGCACCGTTGCAGGTTCGTATGTCGATTGTGAAATCGCACCGGGAGGGGATGCAGTTCGTATTCCCCGGGAACACCTCCAGCTTTCCTGCCGTCACGGTGGCTTCTCCGTCGTAGTGTTCCCGCGCGTAATCCGTTACTGCGCAGATCAATTTGCAGGCACCCACACATGCATCGCGACGCACGCTCATCGGAATCGTCCCCGGATGACTGGCCAGCCCATGCACAGTTATGTGCATCCAGGAAATGGCGACGATATTTTCCACCACACCGATTGAAATTCCGGCATTCTCCAAAATCGGGCCCTGCTCATCATGCAGCTCAATGAACGCTTTTACCCGCTCATCTCTGCGGCACACACCTGTGGTGCTGCCCGGCAGACCGTAAGCCTTCATTGTCTCCCGCAGAGTTAAACCATCTTCCAACCCCCGGAATTCATCCAGCTGCGGTTCGCCCCAGCTCCCTTCCACCAGTTGGCTCCCAATGAGCGCCTGACCGAAGCGGGTACCCTCCTCGCCAATGGTACCCATCACTTCCAGCGGATGGCGCAGCGGCGCGCCGCTTTCAGCGATCATACGCGCCGCTTCCAGCGCGCACAGCACCCCCGCAATGCCGTCGTACGCGCCCGAGCATTTCACCGAATCCAGGTGCGAGCCAGATATGATCTTGGGGGCGTCTTTCTGCGTTCCAGCCAGCACTCCATATAGATTTCCGGCATTGTCCTCACGAGTCTCAAGCCCGAATTCCTTCATGCGTTTTTTCACATATTCTATTGCCAGGCGATATTCCGGCGTATAGCTTGGGCGCTGTGTCCCACAGGCGCAAGGCTCCGTGATGCGACGCAGGGTCTCGATATCCTGCTGGATCCGTTCCTGCTTTGCCATGTCGCTCATTCCTTTCTCGTATTATTTTTTTTGGCCTCACTGCGTGCCCGCTCCGCCAGCATGTCACTGAAAGCCGCTTCGTCCACAGGCAGCGTAACCGCACGTCCCTGCCATGCGGAAACATACATGGCGTTCGCCAGCTGCACCTCATTTAATCCCTCTGCGCCCGGAGCCGTACAGGGCGTACCCGTTTGAGCGGCATTGACGAAATCCGCCAGCATCTCACAATGCTGGGCAGCCCATTCCGGATTGTGTTCCAGCACGGTCTCGGTACAGATATCCGGCAGCTCGCCGCCCTCCACCAGCCGCGCGGTTTGCTGCGCGTCCATCCCAGCGCTCAGCTCCTGCTCCATCTGATGCAGCCGGCGTATCCGTGCGCGGCAGCTGTCTTCCACAATGATCTTCCCGCCGTCTAAAAGCAGCTCCAGCCTGTCGGTACCCAATACGTCATGCGTGCAACTTACGAATACGCCCGTCGCACCATTGGGAAATTCCAGATATGCGGTAACATCATCCTCCACCGATACCGCACGATGCGATCCGAAGTGCATGTGGCAGCACACCCGTTCCGGCATGCCGCAGATCCATTGCAAAAGATCCAACTGATGAGGCGCCTGGCTTGTGAGCACACCGCCGCCCTCGTGCGTCCATGTGGCGCGCCACGGGCTATGTGTGTAATAGGAATCCGGCCGCCACCAGGTCGTAATAAGCCATGTCACACGGCGCAGTTGTCCCATCTCCCCGCTTTGCACCAATTCCCGGATGCGGCGATAAAGTGGGTTCGTCCGCTGATTGAACATTATACCGTACGCAAGCTGCGGATGTTCCGCCGCGGCTGCATTCATCCTGCGGACCGACGCTGCATCGATGCCCGCAGGTTTTTCTACCATTGTGTGCAGACCTGCCCGCAGGGCTTGTTCCCCAAGCTCCGGATGGAACCGGTGTGGCGACGCGATAATTACCGCATCCGCGAGACCGCTGTGGAATAATTCGCTGCTTTGGCTGAAAAATTTCGCCTGCGGGAACCCTTCCTGCAGGCGGGCCGCGCAGTCGGAGGCCGGGTCATATGCGGCTGAAAACACTGCGCCCGGCACACGGCCCTGCTGCATCCATCCTGCATATAACCGGCCCATTGTCCCCATGCCCGCCACGGCCACTCGCAAAGGTTTTGTCATATCTTATTTACTCCTTGTTTTTTCCTGGCTCTGGCTTCAAATAATGCGCAAGCCACGCCAGTATCTCGTTCAGCCGCCGGATCCGCTGAGACGGCGTCCCGCTGCGGCTCAACTCGTGATTTTCTCCCTCAAAGAGACAAAGACGGCTTTCCACTTCATGATATCGCAGTGCAGTGAACATCTGCATTGCTTCCGAACGGTCACACCGGTAGTCCTCCGCGCCATGAATGAACAAGGTAGGCGTCTTTGCCCGGTGTGCATAGGCCAGCGGAGACTGTTCCCAAAGCGCATCCATGTCGTCCCAAGGTGTGGCGCCGCATTGATCTGCAATGAAGCGGTATCCGATGTCCGAGGTACAGAACATGGAAACCATGTTGGAGATGCTTCTCTGGCTGACCGCACAGGCAAACCGTTCCGTGTGCCCTATGATCCAATTCACCATAAAGCCGCCGTAGGAGCCGCCGCATACGCCCACACGCGCACGGTCGATCTGCGGCCAGCGTGCCAGCGCATCATCCAGGAAAGCCATAATATCTTCATAATCTTCCTGGCCATAACGCCCGCGCACATCCATGAATGCGTTGCCGCGCCCATCGCTCCCGCGCGGATTGCAGAACAGTACAAAATATCCCTGCGCGCGCATCACCTGCATTTCATGATGGAACACCGGCCCATAAGCAAGCTTTGGCCCTCCATGTATCTGGACCACAGCCGGATAATGCCGGGCGGGATCAAAGTCTTCCGGCAGCAGGGCAAACGCCTCGAGCTCTGTTCCGCCGCGCATAAAACGCCATGTTTCCACCGGCGCGGCATCATGCGTCGCAAAATAATTTTCGTTCAGACAGGTAAGGCGCTTTTCTCCGCCTGCACTAAAGGAATACACCTCTGCGCTGCGCGTACCGCGCGCGGCCACGCCGCATACACGGCCCTTTGCCGCTGTAATTCCATCCACTGTGCCCTGCACATGCGTCAGCAGCTCTCGGTGTCCGTCCGAGCCCACGCGTGCAAGCTGGCTGCAGCCGTCCTTTGTTACAATATAGTACATCCAGTCTTCATCGGCGGCATACTGCGCACAGGAGCCATAGCGCGCATCGCTTGTCACATCGTTGGTTGGGCCTTCGTCATAATCCGCCAAACATATCGGCCCTTCTGTTTCCAAACTGTAAAAACAGGGGTTTTCCACATTGCCGTAACGCCGCATATCCGTGGCATACAGCAGAGCGCGGTTCCCCAGCTCTCCCACCCAGAAAACATCATAGACATCAGGTGCAACAAGCTCTTCATCCACGCCGGTTTGCAAATCGAACCGGCGCACCGCCGCAAATTTCATTTTTCTGTTCAGGTGATAGCGAACTGAATAATAGGCGCGCACACCTGCTGTGCTCACAGTGCCGATCTCGCCATCCTGTGGGCCGACAGAGCTCCATTCATTTTTTTTCGGACAGTAGACAAACAGGGCAGAACGCTGTCCGCTGATAAAACCGCGGCCATTTGCCCAAAACGGTATCTCCTCCAGCACAATGGTTCCTTCTGTTTTGGGCGCGGGCAGTATGGCTTGCACCAGAAGCGCGTCCGGACCAAGCTTCCACAAACCGGTACAAACATGCGGGAACTCATATGTCGGCCGAACCTCTCCGTTCCGCAGCGACACCACATTGCATACCGTATGTGAGTCACGGTTCTCTGTAAATAATAACGTTTCACTGTCCAGCCATAAAAGCAGCTTTGGGAAACGGCCCGATACCAAGGCCCGCGCGCCACCCTCCGGCTCTGCGAGCCAAATGTCGCTTTGATACCGATCTTCCCGTTCTAGGGCTGCGTTTACTAAGAAAGCGCAATGCTCTCCATCCGGCGAAAGCAGAGGCGACGAAGGAAAACGCAGTGTAAAAAGGTCCTGTGGACGGATGGGTTCCATATCTCATCCACCCCTCTCAGCCCTTTAGACCGGACGTCGCAATGCCTTCCACCAGATATTTCTGGAACATTGCGAAGATAAGGAAAGCCGGCACCAGAGAAAGTGTAGACATGGCAAACATCGCGCCCCAATCGCTTTGCGCCGTCGGGTCGGAAAACATTTTGAGCGCAATCGCCATCGTATAGCTGGGTACGCGGTTCAGATACAGCAGAGGCGCAAG
Source organism: Clostridiales bacterium (assembly GCA_019423265.1). The sequence goes on along the minus strand of JAHZBS010000004.1, from coordinate 9,500 downwards.
GAAATCCTCCCACCGCCAGATAAAGGAGAACACGCCCGACGTCACGAGGGCAGGCACTACGAGTGGCAGAATGATGCGCAGGAACAGGCCCCAGGTACTGCAGCCGTCGATGCGTGCCGCCTCGTCCAGTTCACGGGGTATCCCTTGGATGAACTGTACATCCAAAAAAATAAAAAATCCTTGTCCGAAAAAAAACGGTACGATAAGCGGCAGATATGTACCCACCCATCCAAGTTTATTGTACAAAAGATATTGAGGTACCATCAGTACCTGGAAGGGCAGCATCATCGTTAGCATCATGCAGGCGAACCACAACTTTGATCCCCGGAACTTCAGCCGCGCAAAGCCAAAGGCAATGATGACAGAAGAAAAAACGGCCCCTATCGTTGCCACAACAGTGACGAACAGGCTGTTCTTAAAAAACGTTCCGAAACTGGTGCCCAAAAATCCTCTCCATCCGTTAATATAGTTGTCCACCGTCCAGCGTTCAGGGAACAAATTGGCCGCCGTTGTAAATACGGCACTCGTTTCCTTAAAGGAACTGAACACCATCCACAACAAGGGATACAGCATCACAACACACAACAGCAGGCATACCACATGATAAAGTGCTTTGGTGATGACACGGTTCGTTTTGCTGCGCACCATACGTCAATCTCCTCCTTCCGCTTGATAAAAGACCCAACTGCGCGAGCTTTTGAACAGCAGCGCTGTGATGATGGCCATAAAAATAAGCAAAAACCACGCAATGGCACAGCCGTAGCCCATTTTATAATAGGTAAACGAATTACGGTATACATATACTGTGATGAACAAGGTTTTGTCCATCGGCATGCCTTGGGTAATAACATAGCTCTGGGTAAACGTCATAAATCCTTGAATGAGCTGCATGATAACGTTGAAGAACACCACCGGAGTAAGCATTGGGAGCGTGATGCGGAAAAAGCTGCGCACCCTGGACGCCCCATCGATGTCAGCCGCCTCGTATAATTCCTTGGGAATCTGCTTGAGGCCGGAGAGAAAAATCAGCATGGAAGAACCATATTGCCAAACCGCAAGGATAATGAGCGTCCAGATCGCTGTTTTTTCTCCTCCGATCCACGAGATATTGATTTCAGTGTGAAATATCTTGTTGATGATACTGTTAAGCAATCCATCGCCGCTGAACATCTGCCGCCATACCACGGAAATAGCGATGCTGCTTCCGATAATCGTGGGCAGATAGTATGCCGCGCGATAAAACGTTGTGAGCTTCGTTGTTTTTTGCAGCAGCATTGCCACTGCCAGCGCGAAAGCAAGACGAAGAGGCACAGACACGATTACATAGAACAGTGTGACGCCAAAGGACACCCAAAATTGGTGATCTCCTGTAAGCATCTGGACGAAGTTGTCCAACCCGATAAATTGCGGTGGAGAAAGAATGTCATATTTTGTAAAAGAAAGCACAAGAGATGTGCCAATGGGTATAACAGTGAATGCCAGGAAGCCGATCACGAAAAGGCCGATGAAAGAATAACCCTCCAAATTTTGACGCATCGAATACTGAGGTCGGCCAGTTGCTTTGCGCATGTAGAACACCACCATCCAAAAATTCAAGGTGAAAGTCGAGGGCAGAGCCGTGGCCGAGCCAACGCTCGCAGGCCCTCACCAGCTCTGCCCTCTTATTGCAGATTTACATTCTGTTCTGTCCTTGTTTTATGCTCCCAACAGTGTATTCGCTTTCGCCATCCATTCCTCGGCGGCCTGTGCTGCCGTTTTATTGCCGTAGAGCACCTCATCCATCAGCACTTTGGCTGTGGCATCCAGCTCCGACGCGCAGGAGGGATCCGGCGAATCTATCTCCGAGCAACGTCCGTCCTCCACAAAGGAAATAAAATCAAATGTCTTTTTCGTCGTTTCATCCACCTTATCCGCAATTGCTTCGCGCACTGTGGTATTGATGGGAACACCGCGCTCTGCCAGTAAAATCTCATTGGCTTCGACTGAATTCAAAAGATAATCAACGACGGCTGCCGCCGCATCCTTCTCTTCCTGCGTACTCTGAGCGCTTATGGAAATCATAACGCTCGGTTTCAAATAAGCCGCATCCATAGTTTTATCCGCAAATTCAGGGTTCATCACCATGGCAAGCTCGTCCTCCATTGCGGCCTGAAGCGCTACTACCTGGTTGGAGCTCAGGAATTCGCACCAGGAGTCACCCGTTACGATGGGGCCAAGTTCCACAGAAGTCGCGCCCGTATACATTTCGCCCGGTACACCATATCCGCTTGTATAAGAATATTCGTAATTTGCAAATACACGCTCTACAAGGCTTACATCGTCAAAGCCGAGCGCCGTGCCATCCTCGTTGTACACATGCTGTCCGGCGTTGCGTACCGACATACGAATCTGGTGCTGCGGCCCATAATATGTACCATAAGATGTTTTAACACCAGTTTTTTCGTAAACCTCTTTGGCCAGCGCATGGAAATCGTCCCAAGTGGGCTGTTCCGGCACCGTGATGCCCGCGGCGTCCAACATGGTTTTGTTGTAAACCAGACATGGTACGTTTACGCCCAGATTAAAAGCATAATACTGGCCGTCCACCTGTCCGCCGCTCAGATACACTTCCGGAATATCGGTCAGGTCAATGGTACCGTTGTCCACATAGGCATTCATCCCTTCCAGGATTCCTTTCTGTTGGAAAACAAGGAAGCGATCGTAATCCTGCTGCTGCAGTGCAGGAGCATTTCCGCCTGCCGCAAGCGCTGTAAGCTTATCCCAATATTCCTTGCCGGTAATCGGATTCAATTCAAATGTGACGTTCGGGTGCAGCTCTGTATATAGGTTGCACGCTCCTTCTGTGCGCTCAGTGCGCGTCTGGTTGCCCCACCATGAGAAGCTGAGCGTTACATCAGGTGCGGTTGCCGGTTCCCCGGCAGAACTAGAGACTGCCCCTTCACTTGAGGCGGGTTGTGTTGTGGAAGATGTATTTCCTCCGCACGCAGCAAGTATTGTACAGGCCATTACAATTGCAAGAAGAATCGCAAGATACTTTTTCATCGTAGCTCCTCCATTCTCTGGTCTCAATATTTGTGGTTCACTTACCGGGGATCTTCCCCATGTGTTCAGCATAACAGGTCATGGCTCAATTTTCAATAATTTTTTATTACAGCAATAAATCTTTATAAAATGTGTCAAAAACCACTTTATCCGTTTGTATATTGTGCTAAATATATAAAAAAGTCTCATTAATATCGCTATTTATAATCATTTTATACATGTATACAAGTTTTTCGGTTTTCTTTAAGTAGAATTGCGCAAAAACTAGGAAATATGATATAGTAAAAGCACTAAAAAGAGAGCAGGTGTCCGTACATGGCAGACGCTCATTACAATACCGATAAAATTTACCAAACACTGCGTCAGGAAATCATGCTCCTCACGCTGGAACCGGGCACGCTTGTAAGCGAAGGCGATATCAGCCAACGTTTTTCTGTCTCCCGCACTCCGGTGCGTGAAGTGTTCAAACGGCTGGAGCTGGAAGGGCTTTTGGAGGTCCGTCCCCAGCGCGGAACTTTCGTGAGCCGTATCCGCCTGGATTCTTTGTACGACCTGATGTTCATCCGCGAATCAGTGGAGCTTGCAGCCCTGACGGAGCTTTTGGCTCGTATTGAGTCACGCGGTATTTTCAAGTTGCGTCTCCAAATCATGGAACAGGAACAGCTGTTTGAGGCCGCACTGTCCCGTGAAGAATTTGTCCGGTCTTTTCTTCGTTTGGACAATATATTTCACCAAACGTTGTACGCTTTAGTGGACAGACGCGGTGTATGGGATTTTATTTCTACCACACGTCCGCATTACAATCGCTTTCGAATTTTGAACGATACGTTGAATCAACATGTGTGTTTGGATATCCTTGCGCGCCATCGTGATATTGTGGATGCTTTGGAAGCGCGCGATCTTCCGCATATGCAGGAGCTTTACAAGCGTCCTTTATACAACAGTACAGAAAATATCACACGCGTCGTACGCGCCTACCCGGAATTCTTTTGCTTAACTTCCAATGAATCCTGCTGATATTCCTCCTAAAAAATAGCTCGGGCTGCAAGGTCGGTAATATTAAAAACACCGTCGGCAATTGCAGTTCGGGCTTTTTGTTTTTTTCATTGTGAATAATCACAGTAAATTTTATTTTTTTTACACATATCGTATAAAAATTTCGGGACCTCCCTCTTTTAATTTGACAACTTGTATACAAGCGAATTATAATTTATTTGCGCAGAAATAATTTTTTATCTTTCGTGTGACGTAGAATGGAGGTATCCTATGAAAATGGTTCGTTTTGGTATTATTGGTACAGGGTTCATGGGCGGAAATCACGCTGCATGGCTGCACGCAGGCAATATCTCCGGTGCGTGTCTTACCGCAGTATGCGATATCGCTCCCGCACGTCTTGACTGGGCCAGACAGACGTTTGGGGATGAGGTCGCCATTTATCAAGACTACCATGAGCTTCTGTCCAGCGGCAAGGTGGATGCCGTACTCATCGCTACACCGCATTACCTGCATCCGGTCATCGCAATAGACGCGCTGGAGGCTGGACTGCATACGCTTGTGGAAAAGCCTGCCGGCGTATACACGCAAAAAGTTCGTGAAATGAACGCCGTTGCAGCTGCACATCCGAACTTGGTGTTCGGAATGATGTTCAACCAGCGTACCAATCCCCTTTACCGCAAAATTAAAGAAATGGTTTCCAGCGGTGAAATCGGCGAATTGCGCCACGTCAACTGGGTCATCACAAGCTGGTACCGCCCTCAAAAATACTATGAGCAAAGTGCATGGCGCGCCACTTGGGGTGGAGAGGGCGGCGGTGTGCTTGCCAATCAAGCGCCGCATCAGATTGACCTTTTGCAATGGATCTGCGGTATGCCCAGCAGTGTGAGCGCCCATCTGAAATATGGCTCACACAGAAAGATTACCGTTGAGGACGATGTCCTGGCCACACTAGAATATCCAAACGGCGCAACCGGGGTTTTTGTTACTTGTACGCATGATATCCTTGGAACAGACCGTTTTGAAATTTTTGGCAACAAAGGGAAAATCGTTATTGAAAACAGCAGAAAAGCCACGATTCGCATTCTTCGCCGCCCCGAAGAAGAACTGAATGCCACCCTCACTTTTGATGACGTACGCGCTTTGGTGCGCGGCACCGGCTCCGGGGAAAAGCTGTATGACGAGACCGTTCTGGATATTCCCGACCAGTGGGGCGTACAACATCAGCAGGTTCTTTCAAACTTTACCGATGCCGTGTTAAATGGTGTACCGCTGATTGCTCCGGGGCAGGAAGGGATCAAAGGACTGACACTTGCCAATGCGATGTATCTTTCCAGTTGGACCGGTCAGCCCGCTGCTATTCCATTTGATGAAAGCCAGTTTTACAGACTGCTTCAGAAAAAAATAGAACAGGAAAAGGAGGCATCCGTATGAATAACGGAAAAATTGCCCTGCAACTGATGACGCTACGCGAGGTGACAAGCTTCGGTGCAAAGGGTCTTTTACAAATTAGAGAAATCAAGGACAAAAAGATCTACGGAGTAGATGATGCGTTTCGGATGGTGAAAGAGTTGGGAATCAGCTATCTGGAACTTTCTAAAATATCCGTAACAGACGAGCTTGCGGAGGAGATGGCCGCTGCATGTCGCGCCTACGACATGCACATTATTGCCCCAGGTATTATCTATGAGCGCTATATGCCCGATGAACCCGGCGATCTTCTATCTACCGACTTTGACCGCATCGTCCGCCGTTGCAAACAGTTTGACGCGCATTATGTGCGGAACGGAATGCTCCCGCGCAGTTGTTTCAGCTCCTATGACGGTTATATGCGTGCTACCGAAGGGTTCAACAAGTATGGGCGGCGCCTTTTTGAACACGGTATTAAACTGTATCTTCATACACATCATTATGAGTTCCAGCGTTTTGGCAATAAATTCGGCCTGGAACTTCTGATTGAAAATACTGATCCGCGTTATGTCGGCTTTGAATTAGATACACACTGGGTACAGCGTGGCGGGCAGAATCCAGCCAAGTGGATCCGCCGCTTGGCCGGGCGCGTTGATTTGCTGCACTTAAAGGATTACCGTATCCAATTGCCTCCGGAGCCGGAAATGTCACGGAGCACCTTACAAAAATGTATTGAATATGGTGAAATCGGCGAAGGAAATCTGGATTGGGATGAAATTTTCGCTGCTGCTCAAGAGGCTGGCGTTCGCTACTATCCCATAGAGCAGGATGACACCTACGGTCGCAACCCTTTCGAGAGTATCGCCATCAGTGTGCATAATTTACGCGAGATGGGATACGGCGGGCTGTTTTAACCGGGCGGTGCGCCTTTTGTTTCCAGTTCTTTCATTGCGCTGCCACAGAATTTATGATATATTGATACTGAAAAAAATCGTAAATGGCTGCGAAAAGTGAGGGATTATGTCATGCTGGAAACCTACAAAAAGCTGGTGGATTTTCTCGGGCTTATTCTGGGTGAGCATTGTAAAATCGTCCTGTTCGATCTTAGGCTTTCTCCACCAACGGTGGTTGCAATTGCCAACGGCACAATGGAGGGCGGCAAAGGAATCGGCGCTCCGCTCACCCGTGTGGCGCGTGATATCATTGATAGCGGAGAATGGAAAACCTGTGACTACAAATCGGAATTCTTAGGGCGCACACGCAAAGGAGAATTACTGAAATCCTCTTATTTTTTTATCAAGGACGCGGGGCAACTAATTGGGATGCTCTCCATTAACTCCAGCGCTACGCAATATCAAAAGCTGTGCCAAGAAATTCTTCAACTGGGCGGCTTTTCCAGTCTTCTGACGCTTCAACCCGCAGAAAGCGCTCCTGTTCCCGATCATTTTTCAGAAAGTTTTTCGGATGTTTCAGAATTGGTCGCCAATATTCTGGGCGCGCGTTTTGCCGGTATCGGAGCATCTCGTCTGACACAAGCCGAAAAAATTACTGTAATCCAAACGTTGTATGATAAGGGAGTTTTCCTGATAAAGGGCGCTGTCCCTGAGGTAGCGCAAGCGCTCTTCTGCTCTGAAGCAACTGTATATCGCTATCTTTCAAAATTGTCGGGCAAAAGGTAATTCCTTTTTCTCCGCCTATTATTTACTCATATTCGGCTCGTACTTTTACAATTGGGTAAAATAGCCTATCATGTCTTAAAGAATATCTTATCCTGAAAATCATTTGTTCTGTATTACTTTTTTATGTCCGATTAGCATCCAGTCTATAGTTGGACTACTATTTGACTACCGATGTACTAAAAGCCCGCGGAGCGTTCTGTCACCAAGCTTCGCGGGCTTTTTACCAGTCTTTATAACTTGTGCATTCATCTACAAGCAGC
>JAHZBS010000004.1:0-1889 GCA_019423265.1 Clostridiales bacterium | reverse complement strand
GTTCGGCTCCGACCCGGAAGGCCGCTGGTTCGAGTCCAGTCAGGCGCACCAAAATTTATAAACCCCGAACGATTTGCTGTCATGGTAAATCGTTTGGGGTTCTTTTTAGATTATTATCTCACTTATGTGTCAACCTTCTCGTTACGTGTTGACATTATTTCGGCGTACCGATACAATGTATATAGGTGATATCATGAAACACATCCGATCTATAAATAAGTATGAATGCTGCTTACCGGAATATCTGCAACACGACCTTGATGCTTATAAGGAAGGCTTAAAAAACAATTCTTCCCCAATAGATTGTTTATGGGGCGAATTATATGGCAGCATCAACGCAGCATTGATCAACGATGGTGCCATCACTCCCTTACAAGCTGATTATTTGAGGAAAAAATATCTATGGAAAGATGATATGGAGGACGATAATGGATATCAATGAAATTCTCAGAAAAAAAGGCATGACAAAATATCGCCTTTCCGTATTAAGTGGCGTTCCTCATGCTACTCTAAATAATATTTGTAGTGGCCAGTCGCGTATTGAAAAATGCTCAGCCGAAACGCTGTATAAGCTGGCGCAAATTCTACATGTGACAATAGAGGATTTAATTATTGATTCCATAAAAGGAGTTGAACCTCCGCAAAACACCATTTCCTTTGAGTTGTTCAAAAGCAACATCTGTCATAGAATAAAAGACAGCGGAGATATCGCATTTATTATCGAAACTTTAAAATCTAACAAAATACGGCAATATTACGACAAAAAGCAATATCCTCAGGCCTTCTATTTATTAGCGATGGTAGACTACCTGAGTCGAGAACACAGGCTGCCTTTGTATAATGCCTATAACGATATGCGTAAACAAAAACTCGCTGACCCCATATATCCCCAAAGCATTCTCGCCTTGGCGAAAGTTATGGAGGACGATTCAATCCTATCTGATAGCCTTGAAAAAGCCATCCCTGAATTCAGGCGCTTTAACATTGCAGAAAATGAGGTACGCTATGTCGTTTAATGAAGCTATATTTAGTAAAAATAATCTTGATTTGTGTTTGCGCGAACTTGCAAAAGAGTTTCGCAAGCTGAATGGCAAAAGCATGCCCGCTGAAATCATTCTCATTGGAGGAGCTTCAGTGTTAATCAATTATGGTTTTCGTGATACGACTTATGATATGGATGCCATTATCATATCTTCTTCTGTTATGAAGCAAGCAATTGATCGAGTAAGTGACAAACTTGGTCTCCCTAATGGCTGGCTAAATACTGACTTTATGAGGACCAAATCCTATTCTCCTAAGTTGATTGAACACTCGACGTATTATAAAACTTTTTCTAACATTCTGACTATCCGCACCATTACTGCTGAATATATGATTGCAATGAAGTTGATGGCGGGCAGAAAGTATAAAAATGATTTAAGCGACATTATTGGCGTGTTAAAACATCATGAAGAAACCGGCACGCCTATCGCGCTGGCACAAATCAAAGAAGCTGTTGAAACGCTATATGGTTCGTGGTCTGCTCTTCCTCAGTCTTCGGTAGAGTTTATTGAACAAACACTAGAAAAGAAAAACTACATTGAAGCATTTGAAAAAATTCGAGGCAGTGAAAAAATGAACAGTGCAGTTTTACGAGCCTTTGAAGCCGACTATCCCGGCATACTATCAGAAAGTAATCTGGATGAAATATTGCGTAGCGCGACACAAATGTTGCAAGACGAAGAAGAGGAAAAATCTGAGGAATCTTTGACGCAAAGCATGTGAATAAAATTGCCCAAAGTGACACCTGCTGAAAACAATGTTACTTTTTATCAAGCCCAATAGCCCTTATCTTCCTAAATAGTGTTTACACGAGCGATATGGTATAATGGGAGCAAGAGATCCGAAAG